>JAGLXK010000281.1 GCA_023132955.1 Candidatus Heimdallarchaeota archaeon | reverse complement strand
TTTAACAAATTTATCAGCCCTTCACTTTTTTCCTTTTCTGATTTTTGCAAGATTTTTCAGAGCAGTTGAAATTTCATCACCTTTTGGTTTATCAAGCACCTGATTATTGAGAGTCAAGATTCCTTTATCAGTTCCTACTTTTCCAATTTTTTCACAAGGTATTTGTTCTTTCTTTAGATGATCTAAAATATGTAGAGCTTTTTCCTCCGGTGCTGAAACAATGAGCATTCCAGAAGAGATGAGTCTAAAGGGATTAAACTGAAGCCATGATGCTAATTTTTCCGTAACATTGGATATTCTCGGTTGATTATTGAGTTCAATACTTAGTTCACTGAATGCTATAAGTTCATATAACGCACCATAAACTCCTCCTTCAGTTGCATCGTGAATTAAGGAAGGTTGAAACTCTCTATTCAAATCCAAAGCCAAATCTACAATTCTTAGTTGCGCCCCTATCCTTTTTCCTTCTTCTATTTCATCATTATTGAGAGTAGAGTGTATTAAGTCCCCAGACTCTGAAATAATTATTCCTGTACCCTCTGCCCCTGTAAAACCAATTGCTAAAATGATCTCTTCTTCAGTCAGCTTATTGGGTACAACAAAGTCTTGAGGGACAAACCCTAACATGTGACCTGATACAAGGGGTGTTTTGACTGATTGGGAAATCTCAGTATGTCCTCCTAAAATACTTATACCAAGTTCAATACTTTGTTGATGTATTTGCTCTTGAATGCGTTTGATTTCATCGAATGATGTGTTAATTGGAACAATGATGGAAGAAAGAAATCCAAAAGGCAATGCTCCAGCACATGCTATATCATTTGCATTTACAATTACTGCATATCGTCCTGGTTCAGCTGTAGGAAATGTTATTGGATCAGATTTCACAACAAGGAGAGGGTTCGAATTATTGTTATAGAATTTCTGAGCTTTTATTTGAGCTTCAGATACATCTATAATTGCTGAATCCCCACCTATGTGTCCTGAAGTTACTATTCCTTTATTTTCAGAACCCTTTAGTTTTAGTATCTCTCTTAAAAGAGAAATCTCTAGCTTACCTTCTTCCATTAATATTACTAGAATCTACAATTCCTAAAAGTTTTTTGAAGGAGAGAAAAAAAGAAAATAATTTATACTTCTACTAAAAGCCCATGCTTTTTAGAATGTGTTTGATAATCTTAAATTTGTATCCTACATTCATAACATCGTGTACATTAGTTGTCATTCCAACCAGTATTTTACCTTCAGAACAGTCTTCTACAATAATCTGAACAACTCCTGCATTTAAAGCTTTGATTTCATCCTCTGAATTTACCATCTCGTAAATGACTCTTGGAAATCTTGTAATGGTTTCTAAAACATATACAATCTTCTTCTCCTCTAGATTTCCTGCATATAGTTCTCCCATTGATCCATCATCTTTTGGGAAAATATAAGCTGCAGCTGAAGGAAAATTACACCCTCTGATGGATGAAAAAAGCAAGGAAGTTATTGCTCTTTTATTTGCTTCATCAAGTATTTCTTGCGTCATCTTACTGACTGGAATCTTTGGAACAGTTTCAAAAGGACGAATTTCTTCAAACACCTCAGCTTTAGTCTGAGTAATTGCTGTTTCTGGAACAATTTTTACTTCAATAGGTTTAATGGGTTCAATTTCGCTTTTTTCAATTCCAAGTCGTGAGAATATTTTATCAATGTGAATCCTGATACTCTCTTTGTTTTTATTAAAATCTGAACCACAAGTTTTGATTAGAAGATCAACATTTTCTTCTGTAATAAGATACCTGATTACATCTTCACCAAACTTTTGAACATATTTTAATATTGTAGGACGAACCTCAGCAGCGATATTCTCTACACGTGATACGAATAATAAAGTTAAATCAATAAACGTAATATAAGTGGCTCTAAACTTTCCTCGAAAAATTGTTATTTCATTATATCTTCTAACCCAATGGTAAAATTCAATTGGATGAATGAAATAACTATGAATTTCTGATTTTTCAATTTCATCCTCTGTATTTTCAATCTCAAAGATATTGTTTCCTATCAAATCATAGATAATAACAGCTACTAATGGATTGATTTCACTTCTACGAAAAGGCATAAGACCTCAACTAGATATTATTATCTTATTGTTGGCTAATAAATATATCCCAAGTGTCTAATTAGCTAATGAATTGTGAAAATTTATGAAAAACACTTCTCCCACCTTTATTTTCTTATTTTTTACAGCTATTAAGAATAAGGAAATCTTTTTAGAGTTTTAAGATGACTTATCTTTGTGGTAAAATAATGACAAGGCAAAAAGATTCTAGTGATTCTCCTTCCTCAAGGATTTCTTCACGAAAAAGAAAACCTGCTATAAAGAATGTTTTCGTAGAAATGGAAGAAGTAGCATATGAAGCCTTAAACATTTCAGCAAAGAAACTCAAGTCAGGTCAGTATTTACGTGATTTTCTAACACAAACTTCTACAAGTGACGATGTTAAGGAAGCCATACGTGTCACTATTGATGCCTTACTTGATAGCATTTCTTCAGATTTTAAATCTCTCTCTGCTGCAGCACTTGTACCACATCCAGAAAGTTCAGATGTAAGAGTCATAGTTAGAGGACCTCTCGAAAGAGATATAGTGAAGAAAATATTGGAAATTTTCAGAAAATATCCACCCGTTGTCAATGATTTATTGGGATCAGATGAAGAAGTCAAAGTTCTTGATACTGGAATCGGCTTTGTAGTTCTAGAAAATTGCCAAAAAGATAACTATCTGATTGGGATTGTTCAAAAACAAAAAGACGTGGATGAACTCTCTAGAAAGCTGAGACATGTGCAAAATGTAGTTATTGAAAATACTTTATTATTAGAAGATATTTAGCTTTTCTTGATTTACTTAACATATCTATATATTTGTACCACATTCAGGACATTTTTTCAATCCTACACTTATCTCTTTGAAGCATTTCCAACAAATCATTTTATCTGATGTGCTTTCTGTGTATTCCATAACTAACTTGGAAATTTCAAATGATAATTTCTCTACCTCAGATTTTCTTCGAAACTTTCTGTTCCTTTTGATACGATTTACAATAAACAATACTCCTGAAGCTATTATACCACTACACATTAAAATAATCCCAACAATTAAAAGAATACGTTGAAATTCTTCAGGAAGATTTTCTCTAAATCCAAGATATATGATTAGGGGGAT
>JAGLXK010000280.1 GCA_023132955.1 Candidatus Heimdallarchaeota archaeon | reverse complement strand
ACTAGCAAAAATAATGTATTTGATTTTATAATCTATTGCTGCTTGAATAACATTCTTGGTTCCCTCGAAATTGACTTTATTGAAATCTTTTTTCTTAACATTTCTATGAACAGCTGCCGCTAGGTGCCAGATTGTGTCAATTTCATTTTCTTTTAGAATGTTAATAATGGATTGTTTATCTGTTAGGTCTCCAGTTACATACTTAACACCTGGTATTGGATTTGTAGGGCTTTTTCTTACCATACCAAATATATTGGAGTAACCTTTAGCTTTAAGATAATGTAAAACGCCAATTCCTGTGCATCCAGATGCCCCTGTAACTAGTATACCTACCATGACAATAGAGACAAAGCTAGCTCATAAAAAAATCTTCTCCTTGTTGAAAGAAGAAAAAGAAAGTAGAGGTTGAATTAACAACTTTGTCCTGAAAAGGGTTTGAGTTCCCCTACATGACCACCAGGTGGTAAATTGGAAATTTGATATGTATCATATCCACCATTAAGGTTAATCACATTGAAACCATTATGTATAAGAATTCTGTAAGCAAGATAAGATGAAAATCCAACTTGACAATGCACACAAATTTG
This sequence comes from Candidatus Heimdallarchaeota archaeon, assembly GCA_023132955.1. Taxonomy (GTDB): domain Archaea; phylum Asgardarchaeota; class Heimdallarchaeia; order Heimdallarchaeales; family Heimdallarchaeaceae; genus UBA460. Next base: position 1,860 of record JAGLXK010000280.1, on the reverse strand, counting down.
TTTATCCTTTGGAAGTTCATCAAGTCTAGATCTTAACTGTCCTAGGGGTATATTAATTGAGCCTTCAATATGTCCTTCCTCAAAGCTTTCAGGTGGTCTTACATCTACTATGATTCCTCCATTTGATTTGAGTTTTTCAGTTTCATTCCATTGACACAACTTAACTTCACCAGAATGAACATTGGAAGCAACAAAACCAGCCATGTTAACACAATCTCTTGCGCAACTAAATGGAGGTGCATAACACAATTCAAGATCTTGTAAATCATATACTGTTCCACCGAAATAGATAACAGTTGATAATATATCTATCCTTTTTTCAGTTCCAGGTCCTCCTACAGCTTGAGCTCCTAAGATTTTACCATCTTTCTTATCAAAAATCAATTTCATTGCTATAGCTTGTGCTTCTGGATAATACCCAGCATGGTTTTTGGGATGAACATAGATTTTTTCATATTCTATTTCCAAGGCATTCAGCTGTCTTTCAGTTAAACCTGTTTGTGCAGCTGTTTTACTAAATACTTGCAGGACTGCTGTACCTAATGCTCCTTTATACTTTGAATCTCTTCCAGCGATGTTATCAGCAGCAATTCTCCCCTGACGATTTGCAGGTCCAGCTAAAGGTACTGCAGTTTTTTTATGTGTTATAAGGTTGTTAATTTGAATTGCATCACCTACAGCGTATATATCAGAATCAGATGTCCTCATATTGTCATTAACAACAATATATCCTCGTTCAGTAAGTTCTAGATCACAACCTTTAGCTAATTCAGTTTGAGGTCTTACTCCAATACAGAGAACAATTAAATCTGTTTCTATTTTCTTCCCACTTTGAGTAGTCACTATGTATTTTTTACTTCCTGAATTATTATTGCTAAAGGATTTAACACCATCTCCGAGAATAAGTTGAATACGGTTCAATACTATTTCGTTGTTTATGAATTGAGCCATATCTTTATCCATTGTAGGCATAACTTGATCAAGAAGTTCAATTAAAGATACTCTCATTCCTCTAAAAGAAAGATTTTCTGCCATCTCTAAGCCAACATATCCTCCACCGATAACAACAGCTGTAGTTGGATTATTCTTTGTTATGAAATCCTCTATAGCCAAGGTATCTGGAATGTTTCTTAATGTAAATACAGGAACTTCGTTTATCCCTTTAAAATTAGGTCTTAAACATTCAGCTCCAGGAGATAAAACTAGATTATCATAATCAAGAGTGTATTCTTCTTCTGTTTTTTGATTCTTAATCATAACCTGTTTTTTTTCTCTATTAATTGATAATACTTCAGAGTTAGTTCTAACATCAATATTGAATTTAGATTTGAAATCACCAGGTTTCATTACTTCCAATGTTTCTCTTTCTTTAATCACTTTTCCCACATAATATGGTAATCCACAATTTGCGAAAGATACATATGGTCCTTTTTCTAGCATAACTATTTCTGTAGTTTCTTCTAGTCTTCTTAGTCTTGCAGCAGTTGAAGCTCCTCCAGCCACTCCTCCTACAATCAACACTTTTTTAGTCATAGGTTCACCGATTTTTTTTGCAAAATTGTATCAAACTCAAAGCCTTATGCTTTAAATGTAATTGTCTGAGCATGCCTATACTAATATTGATGACGCTAATTAAACAAAAGTAAGGTTATAAAAATAACAGAAATATATAGGTAAAAAACTGGTGATTTATATCTATAACAATTACCTTAAGTTATTGAATCAATTGTAGAGAAAGGGGCCCAAGTTTTTTCAATTCGTCCACAAACTCAGTTACAACTTCTGCGAATTTATGTCCTTCTGAAGCAGAGACAAACTCGAATCTAACCCTATTGGGATTAATTCCCATCTCTTCCAAAA
>JAGLXK010000028.1 GCA_023132955.1 Candidatus Heimdallarchaeota archaeon | reverse complement strand
GATTCTCCTGATATAACGGAGAAATTTGGTAAAACAAGAAAAGTCAATAGGATAAGTAAAAGGGATAATCTTTTCTTGCTCATAAAGACACTTCTTGTTCTCTTTTAGTCTGTTCTAATTATTTACTTAGTAGCTAGCTATATTTATTTGATTGTGTTGACTTTCACACAAAAATGTAGCAAACGTAATTTGAAATTATTTTAACTATATTATTGGAGTTTTTATATCTAATTCCGCTTAAATCTAAGATGACAAAAGTACTACGCGTGGAATGCATAGAAGTTGGTTATCATTCAAAATTAAGTAAGCTTTGTCATCTAGTTAAAAATCTCTATAATCGTGCAAATTATCTGGTTAAATCTTCTCTGAAGAAGGATGATAAGCTTCTTTTCTACTATGATCTTAACAATCTTCTTAAAAAAGAACAGTGTTATAAATCTCTTCCCGCTCAAACAGCTCAGCAAACGCTCAAATTTCTGTGTAGAATTTGGAAGGGATATTTTGTGGCAAGAAAAGAATGGAAATCAAATCCTAAGAGATTCTTTTGTATACCTCGACCACCAAATTATAAGTCTAAGGATGGTGAATTTGTAGCAATTTTTACTAATCAACAAGCAAAGATTGTTAATGGCTGGTTAGTTCTTCCGAAATTGATTGGATATTACCATAAAACACGCCTTACTCCTCTTGTAAAGCTAAGAGAAGTGAGGGTAGTACCAAGAAGGATAGGGTATACAATTGAGATTGTTTATCAGAAAACCTTACCTAAAATGAGAAAACGAACTAAAAGAAAAGGAGCAATTGATTTAGGGATTTGCAATCTTGTGACCTTTGTGGATAACCTTGGCAATCAACCAATTGTTATCAAGGACATAGGAAAAGGAATCAAAAGTATAACTCAATATTATCTGAAAAAACAGACACAATTACGCAAACAATATGTACAGCAGCAGAGACAGCAACTGAAAATTAAGAACAAACTCAGTTATGGTACTTCTTTCTACAAATTGAGAGAAAAATGGAGAAAGAAACTGAAAGATTCAATACACAAACTAACACACTATCTTGTTGAACTATGGATAGAAAGAAACTTACATGAAGTAGTCATTGGATATAATGAGAAATGGAAGCAAGGTGTACATTTCTGGAAGAAAACTAACCAGATATTTGTAACAATTCCATATATGCGAATAATTAACATGTTGAGATATAAGGCTGCTGAGAAAGGAATACACGTTGAACTCATTCCTGAAAACTATACCTCCAAATGTAGTTTTCTAGATAACGAATTCCCACAAGAGAGAAAGAAATATTTAGGAAGGAGAGTTACCCGAGGATTGTTTAAATCTGCTCAAGGGTATCTTATCAATGCTGATGTCAATGCCGCCTACAATATTTTGGTCAAAAGCGATCCGAAAGCATTTCCTCCAAGAAGTGTGAACGGGGTAGGAGGATACGTGATGTATCCACTTAGAGTAAGTATAGAAACTTAATTTCCTCTATGAAAGATATTCAACAACTCTTGTCTAAAGAGACAAGTAGACACTAACTCATCATTTATTTCATTGTGTTTAATCAAAAAAAAAAAAGAAGAGATGATTAAATAAGTGGAGGTTCTTCTGGAAAGCCGTAATTGTAGCTTTCTATTTCCAATACACTCAAATCTGAATCATCTACTACAATCCAAAGTCCGCCCTCTAGGGCATCACTATAGACATCTATATACCAGAACCCATCAAAGAAATAGATCCACATCTGATAATCAGGATAGTCATTCATGAAATCTATTACTTCAGGTAATGAAAGAATTACAGCTAAAACCTCGCTTTCTTCATGTTCAGGTGGAATAGGTAAGTACTGTTCAATGTAAAGAATATCACCAGTCAAATCATCTATTTCTATGAAAACATATGCATCCCATTGTACTTCTGACCAAATCCAGACATACCAGGTTCCGAAACCACCATACCACAGATCCCATACAACATCATCATAGAGTGCTAAGAATTCTTGTACTTCTACTGTACTATTAGAGATAGAGTATATTTCTGCTTCAGTTTTAGTTGCTGGAAAAGTCATCCATTTATCAACTATTTCTCCAGTTTCGTCATCTATACATACTTCAATCCAGTCCATGAAATCAAGGGAATAAAATCCTACTATCCAAGTGAGACCTTCACCAATTGGGAATGGTTCAATTGGATCTGTTCCAAAGGTATCGTAAAATTCTGTTAGATAAACATACATTTCATAATCAGGGTGGTCGAGTATAAACTGTTGAACATCTAAGTCTGTCAGAGCAATATCTACAACTTCATCTACTGAAAGATTAGTATCATAGAGATCATCAGAAGAGAATACTTCTATCACTTCACCTGTTAGATCGTCGATAACTACACTGCACCATGAATAATAGTACTCATCATAGAAATCAACATACCATGTTTGGAAGTAATCATAATAAACATAGACCCCATAATCAGGATGAGCTGTAATAAACTCTTGAACTACATCGTTAGAAAGGGCAATATTCAGTACTTCTGTTTCAGTTAAATTTGTATCTTCAGAAGCAATAACTATTTCAACTGTTAGTATTTCTGCATTTGTATCATCTATTACTACAAAAGCATAGCTCATGTAATCATCTATTACAAAGTAAAAAGCATACCAAACCTCATATTCTCCATCAAACCAGAGATAAAGCTCTACTTCTTCAAATTGACTCAGAAACTCCTGTATTTCAGGAATTGTCTGTAGCAAATCTTCAATATTCGTTTCATTCAGGTTGGCTTCAGCAAGATTGAGATAATCAGGATTCTTATTATTTACAGAAAGAAAACCTAACTCATCTGCTGAAAAAGCCAGACCTACTGCCATAGACCCAAGAAGAACCGCTAAGATTCCAATTGTAATCATCGAGTGAGTTTTTTTCACATAATCACCAAGAAACCATGGGTGAAACAACCTATATAACTTTACAAAAACGAACGTTTCACTAAGTGAAACACTTCTAAAAAACGCATAATCTTTATTAATTTAAAAAAATATTTTCTAAATTGTAGTAAATAGCTACAACTAAGTGATAAAAATGAAGAAATTAAAAACAACAATTATCACACTAATCTTATTATCGTCATTCTTGGTTATACTCCCACCAACAGTATCTCCAGATATAAGAGTCAAGCCACCAGCACCCCCAGGAACGATCGAGGTGCCTAGAGTTAAAATTAATACACCAGCTGATGGTTTAACTGTTTCAGGATTAGAATTGATAAGAGTTAAAGCCAGAGATAAGGAAGATGGAGCACTAATTGCAGATATTTACATCGATGGTTCTTTTATTATTCATTCGAATAGCTATGAATGGGATACATCCACTTATGTTGACGGACTACATATAATTGAAGCTATAGCATATGATACTACAGGAAAACAAGGCTCAGATACAATAACAGTAACAGTTGATAATGGAAACCCACATCCACCACCACCTGGTAATTACTATGCTCTGATAGTTGGTATAAGTGATTATGCATATATTAACGATCTTAGCTATTGTGATGAAGATGCAACAGATTGGTATAACTATCTCTCAGGTATTGGGTATGATCATATAACAGTTCTAGGTGATGGTCATCCTTCTGATTATCCACAATATAATGGACTGGCAACCAAAGCAAATATCCTTAATGAACTAGAAATTTTAACCTCAAACAAAGGATCAGATGATATTATTGCCTTTATATTCTCAGGTCACGGAGCTGCTTTTGATAGTACTCAACATGTAATTTGTCCTTATGATACAAGTGCTACAGTTTGGGATTATGATCTCTTTGATTATGAACTTGCACCTATAATTGGAAATACAAATGCTGGAAATGTCTTTCTATTCTTTGACAGCTGTAATTCAGGAGGTTTTATTCCCGAATTACAATCCAATAATCCGGTTGGCACGATATATGTAACAACCACTTGTACTGCAAAAGGTTATGGATACGATGAGCCCTCATACGAAAATGGAGCTTGGACATACTGGTTCCTAGATGCTGGTTTACTTCAAGGAGGAAGTGGGCACTTAGATATGGAAGGTAACTTCGATTGGGCATACTCATATTATCCACATAGGGGTAGAAATGATAGACCTCAAGAATGGGATGAAGACGGAATTAGTCTCTTCTATCTGATTTAATCCGCTTTTTCTTCTCTTTTTTTATGTAACATAAGAATATTTCATCAGAAACAGCAAAAAAAATTTCCAAAAAATGAACATCAAGCTACATATATCTGACTTTTTTAAAACATTCTTTGCAATAAACGGGTCTGATACCATCCGGTTTGAAAGGAACTCTTATACGCCTATCACATTGTGTACAAACAGCATTATAATAATAAACAGGACGTTTGTAATGAGGATTTTTTTGATATCTTTGATATGGTCTAGAACTGCTGTTATTATGTCCATTTCTAGAACCACTTTCTTTTCTTGGAGGAAATTGTTTCCCCATTTCGTTTTCTCTCTCTGTCGTGAGTTTTCACCTTTTTTTGCGTTGTTTAGGAAGAAAAAAAGAAAAAAAAAGATAAAAAGAAATATTTTTTCTCAATAAACCTAATTGGATTTTTTCTTAGCAGGAGCTTTTGTTTTCGAAGTTTTCTTCTTAGTTGCTTTTTTCTTAGCCATTCTAATTCCTCTTTTCAATCTTTTTTCTTTCCAGTCATTCTAATAGTTATCTTCATCAGGATAGTCTTCAAATGATTCTTCATCGTCTTCTTCATCATCGTATTCTTCTTCATCATCGTATTCTTCATCATCGTATTCTTCATCATCATCGACTGGTACTTTTTTCTCTCTTGGGTCCATTATTATCTTACCTCGAGTATTTTTTCTGCTTACTCTTCTCAATCCTCTGTAATAGCTAACAGGTATCATCAGGATGAGATAATTGGGCAAAAAATGGAACGCGGATTTTGGATATAAACATTGTTATGAGTATTTAAAAAATAGAAATCTTCAAAACGGCTAAGAGTGTCATTTATTCATGTTTTAACCCATTTAACAATTTATTAAAAAAAACAGGTTTTTTTGGTATAAAGTGAAATGTTTAAATGCAAAATGGACGTAAAAATCTCGCTGGTGAAAATACTGAAAATCAGACTGAGTAAACCTAATGAGTGGGGAACTTTCATCAACCCGGAAACTCTAGAAATAAAAGAAATAGTTGGAGAGATTCCTGAAAAATCTATAGTTATAATTCGCAAAAAAGAATATCGTTCTGATCTGAGTAGATCGGTTGTGAACACACATTATGCTACTGTTTCGAAAAATAGCTTAGTGTATTTATCAAAAAGAGATGTAGCTAAAAGATTAGCAAAACAATGTGCTCAGTTTATGCTTAAAACAGGAAAGATTCCACAAAAAATAACAATTACAAGAAAAATTGTTGAAAACAAGCCTGTTGAACTTATTTATAGCTTTAGCACCAATGAGGTGTTTCAGTTATACATAACAGAAGAACTACTAGAAGGTAAAAATCCAAAGAATTTCATTGAAACGCTAATTGCATCCTCAGATAGAGATTTCTTAAAAACCATCTCAGAAGAAGAAAAACATTGGAAAGTAACATATGCTCCTGATGGAAGAGCCTTATGTAAGAAATGCAAAAGACAAATCAAAACTAAAGAGATTAGAATAAGAAAAATGCCAAGAGAAGAAGAGCCATCTAGACAAGAATTTTATCACTTTAACTGTTTTGCTTTCTCAAAAATTGATCCAAATAAAATACATTGCATAAATGATTTATCTGAAGAGGATCAAAAAAAGATTAGAAAAAAATTAAAATAATAAAATAGAAAATACTATTTTTTTCAAATTAAGTTTTTCTTTACGCTCATTTTGAATTATCCTTCCTTTATTCAAATTCTAAAACTATGCTCATGAGCCCAATTCTATTTCTTTACATTTAGTATAATGATATTTTTAATTTTAGAAGAGAAAAATGAAAAAGTAAAGAGATGTTTGGCCGTCTCTATGATTCTTCTGAACCTTTCTTCTCTGCTATAGTTTCTTCAACAATTTCTTCTATTCTTTTTCTGAAGAGTTCCATTGCTTTTATTTGAGCTTGCTCATCTGAAGGTAATCTGGCTTTAATTCTCTCTTGGTACTTGTTAAGAGTGGCATTGACAATATCTTGCTTAACCTTTACTAATCTATCTACTCTCTCCTCAACAACTTCAATTACTTCATCTCTTGCAATTTCCTCTTCGACTTTTTCTACAGGTATTTCTTGAACAGTTTCAGTTACTTCTTCGACTACCTTAGTAACCTCTTCAACAGATTCTACAGTAGGTTCAAAAACAACT
>JAGLXK010000279.1 GCA_023132955.1 Candidatus Heimdallarchaeota archaeon | reverse complement strand
CCTTGTGTGGAATTAATTAAGATGCACTCTTTTGTATCATCGTACATTTCTTCCAAAGATGTTCTTCCTTCACCAATTATTAAATTAGATGGATAGATTTCGGGGTAAGCTTGAAAGTTTCTTGGGAAAGCTTCAAACATTTTTACTCTGAAGGAATTTCCAGTTCTTTTAGCTGGTTCAACCTCATATTGACAGTTATTTAGTGCTGTTTGGAAAGAACCGTTTCTGATGATTATGGTTCTTGATTGACTTATTCCTTCATCATCAAATGCTGTGGAGTTGGGAAGCCCTGGAACAGTTCCGTCATCAATTAAATTAAAATCTGATGAGAAATCTTGCTCAGCTAATTTTCCTGCATCACCCAATTTCAGATGAGGTATAATTGTGAATGAAAAAATCTGTGATAGAGCCATTGGTGAGAAAATCACTGGAACCTCAGTGTTTATTGTGTTTTCATCCATGGTAGACCTTTGGATAGCTTCCTGTACTAAATCTTCAACGATGCTAGATACTGAACTTGGTATTTGACGACTAGTTAGATGTTTTTCTGAACTTGAAATCAGGTCAAATCCCCTATAGAGAGCTCTAAGATTGATATCACTCCAAGTACTTTTTTCAAAAGCTAGTGATTGTGTAGAATTAGCAATTATCTTTCTTTCTAAGGAAAATCGAATTGAACCATCTAGAATAATATCTTTCATTTTGTCTTCTAAATCATTCAAGGAATATGACAGTGAATAAATTTCTTCTTCATTCATAGCCGCTATTCTTTTGTCATAAATCTTATCAATCTCATCTTGAGATATCTTAATTTCAGGAAACTCAAATTTAGGAGAATCAATTGGAAAAGATACAATTGTATTTATTTTATCTATATCAGATAAAACAGATTTGAGAGGAAAACATGCAAAATAGAGCCTATCATCTTTAAAGAATCTAATAGCACAACCTTCTCTATTGATGGATTGAAAAACTTTTGGAGTTCTATATTCAGTTCCACCCATCATATGTGAAAGTGATTGTACATATACTTCTGCTTCCTTAAAACTAAACTTTTGATCAAGTTTATGCAGCACTCTGATGCTTAATTCTTTTAATTCTTCATCAGTATACATTAGCTAACCCTCACCTCAGATATAGTTATCTTTGGTCCAATAGAACCAACAAACACACGTTGATTATTCTTAACACAACTTCCTGGTTGAGCAATAATCTTGTCACTTATTAATTCAATCTTGGAAAGAGTATCCATCATAGTGCCACTGATTTGGAATTGAAGTATATAATCACCCAATTCCCCATCTTTTATTTCTCTACCAAATTGAGCATCAAGGTTGAATTCACCTGTTTGAGGTTCTGAAGAACCCCCAAGTCCATCGCCGATATACAAACCATTTTTCACGTGCTCAAAGAGCTCTTCTTCAGAATAATCTTTTGGCTCAAAGAAGAAATTACTCATTCTTACCTGTGGTAGAAATTCGAAATTACTAGCTCTGTAGTTAGAAGAAGATTCAGTCCCCATAGCTGCTGCTGATAATCTACTATGTAAGAAATCAGTTAAAATTCCTTCATCAACTAACAAATTTCCTCTTCCTTTAACACCTTCAGAATCAAATTCGTAATAACCTAAAGATTCTATATATGGGTCATCTATAACACTTACAACAGATGGAGCTATTTTCATTCCTAGAAGACCACTACTAAAAGAACGACCTGAAAGAACGTTATCAGCTTCTAATGAGTGTCCAAAAACTTCGTGGTTCAGTGTCCATGCCATATCCTCACTTAGAACAGAGTTGTACACCCCTTGTTCAACGTTTTTAGCCTTTTGTATATTATTAATTGTTTCAATAAAACCTAGTGTTTCTTCCATTTTATCGAAAGGAAGAATTTCTAATCCACCCATTCCACCATAGGATTTGTAATATTTTAGTTGGTTTCCATTTTTAGATAATCTACCTGTTAAAGTGAGGATCACATAAGGATATTCTTGATAAACTTTTGTACCTTCAGAATTTCTAAATTTTTCTGACCAATTAATTAACTGAATATCAGTCTCTATGCTGCAATCCACTCTCAAAAACTCATTGATAAAAGAATCTAAATCTTTAATTTTCTCCTCAAATTCCTCATTTCCTAAATCTACCCAATTAATTTTAGGTTTCTTAACAGTAGATGAATCAGCTACTGGGGCATCTGCTAGTTCTGAAATTCCTTTTTTCCAATTTGTTAGTAATTTAGAAACACTAATTGCTTTCTTTATCTCTTTCTCAGCAAATCTAATTCCCGGAGTTGAAGTAAAGGTCACAATACCTTCTGAGAGCATTCGAATCCCATACCCAGAATTAATGCAATTTCTTTCATCTACAATTTTACCATTTTGAGCAATAATATTCTTGTTAACTACTCTACCATGACGTACATCTGTATAGGACGTTCCTTGTTTTATAGAAGTTTCAATCAGTGAATCTAAGGTTTCGATAAATTGCACCCTAATGCCATTACATAACTTTAACATATAAATAAGTAACCAAATGGCAAAATTTGAAGGTATATAGGAAAACTTTTCTTATCCTCGTGGAAGAATAATGTAATGAACATTGCTATTTGCTGTGATTTTGACGGAACTATAACTTTGACAGATACAGGAAAAGAAATGCTAACTTCTTTAACAAATAAAGACTGGCAGTATTATGATAAATTAGTAATAAACGGTGAAATTGGTACTAGAGCAGCTTTAGTCAAGCAATGGGGTATGATTGAATATACAACTATGGATGAAATATTCGAAATCGTTGACAGAATAAAGATAGACCCCACATTTTTAGATTTTTACAACTGGATTAAAAAAAGTGAAATCTTTTTTATCGTTCTCTCAGATGGTTTTAATACCTATATTACCAGAATTCTTGAGAATCATGGAATCGACAGTGAAAAGCTGGAAATAAGAGCTAATGACATGGAATTAATTGACAATAAAATTCATCTAAAATTTCTAACTGATAATTGTGAGCATGATTGTGCAAACTGTAAATATTCGCAAGTATTGAGAATCAAAGAGGAACATGATAAAGTGGTTTACATAGGTGATGGACTTTCTGACATCCTTCCTTCTGAAAAGTTAGCTGATTATATTATTGCTAAAAGAAATGAAGACTTAGCCAAAAAACTCCATGAAGATCCTAGATTGGTAGAATTTTCCAATTTTAAAGATGTTCAGAACTTTCTAGAAAAAATACTAAATGAGTAATTTGCATCACATATCATCTATTGAAATGAAAGGATTTTCTAGTTTTTCATTGCCAATATAAGTGGTTGGTCCATGACCTGGATAAACTTTCGTTTCATCAGGGAGTTCATATAAACCCATAACTGATTGAAACAAAGTATCATAATCTCCACCAGGTAAATCAGTTCTTCCAATACCCTTGTTAAATAGTACATCACCTGAAATCAAGTACTCATCGAAATAGTAACAGATACTTCCTGGAGTATGCCCAGGAGACAAAATTGCTTTAATCTCTATATCTCCAACATTGAATGTATCTTCATCTTTAACAAAAATATCACATTTTCCTATTGATTTTGATTTGAAACCAAACATTCTAGCAAAGGGACCTAAACTTTTGAGAACTTCTTCTTCTCTTTCATTATATACTAGTCTAGCTTCAGGAAATAACACTCTTATGTCCTCCAAACCTAGCACATGATCAAAATGTAGATGAGTACAGAATAAATACTTCACAGACAATTGTTCTCTTTCAATAATTGATAGAATTTGGTTGATCTCCCCACCTACATCAAATAGAGCAGCTTCTTTCTTAACTTCATCATAGAGAAGGTAACAGTTAGTTTTTATTGGACCTGTTTCTTCTGTTATAATTTTTATTTCGCTCATAAACTGCTATTTTATCTCTCTTTTTTAAGCTCTTCGCAATGAAATGATAGCTTTTTTAATCACCAAGTTATTAAGAATGTGAGAGAAATTGACCAACCATACTCTAGATTCAGAGGAAGATGAAGTAGAGATTATTTTAGAAGAATTAGAAGAAGATTCTAAAGAATTTGTCAAATCAAGTAAGTATGAGAAAAAAAATCTAGAAATCAAGGACACATATATTGTTGACACCTATGAATCGGATGAAGGTCTAGATTCGCATATTGAAGATATTCAAGCTGAGAAAATAATAGTAACATCATCAGAGAAAATTCAAGAGATTCTTAATGAGTATGAGAAAACAAGAAAGAACAAAGATAGAGTCCTGATGATTGATAAGATAGCTGAACTCCTCCCAAACAGTGATTTAGAGGAATTTCTCAAAGAAATAGCTTTCAAAGATTCTTATTCTCTCTGTAGAGTAAAAGCTGTTTCCTTGTTAGCTGATCTTACTGACAAATCTGAAGTTAAAAGATTATTAATTAGGAAATTAGACGATAGTTCTCCAAAAGTAAGATTGTGGGCAGTATGGGGATTAAGACCCATTATCCATGACACTGAAATTCAAGAAGTTTTTATTAATAAAGTTAAATATTTTGAGAAATCAAAACGAGTTAAACTTTGGTTGATTCGGGCTTTAAGTGATCGAATTAATGATAAAAAAATGCAAGATACTTTTCTATATTTGCTTAAATCGAAACCAGATAATGAGACTAGAAAACTTCTACTTTTCTATCTACTTCAAAAAGCAAACGAAGAGAATACAGCTTATGAATTGTCTCGTTATGTGTTGAAAGAAGCTAATCGAGATATTCGCAAGGAAATTGTAAAAAAACTTGTAATGCTTGAAAATGAGGATGTCAAATATTCTCTAGAAAAATTGTTCAAAACCGAGAGAGATGAAGAAATAAGGGAGATTATACAAACCACCTTTTAATAGGAAGTTTTTCAACTAAATTACATCTTGAACCTTAGACATGAGTGAGAAGATTGTTAAAGATAAACATGAAAATCGAGATATCAAATAAAGTGAAAAGAAGATTAGAAAGAGGACCAACAATTTAGTTATTGGTAATTTCATTTTCTTGATTTAATGAATTGTTGTTTCTAAAGTTAATTTTCCCTCTTAAATAAGAGGATATAACAGCTAAAATACCCAATCCAACAGCTACGAAGAATGCTATTTTGATGCTCATCAATAGAAGAGGACTATGTTGTGAGATTGATAAGGTTACTGGAATTATAGGTAATAGAAATTCTGTTTTGAATTGAAAAGCAGAGGAGGAGATATTAGGACCAAGAATTACTGAAAACAGTAGAGTAGCAAAACCTAAACTAATAGATTGACCAATTGTTCGCATTGTTCCTATTAAAGCTGAAGCAACACCATACATTCTCTTTGGAACAGAACTCATAATAGAATTCGCATTAGGTGAAGAGAATAATCCAAATCCTATTCCACCAAGAAGCAAACCAAAAATTACTAAAACTATGTGTGTTTTCTGACTAACAAAAGCAAGCATAACCAGTCCTACTAATCCTGTTGCTACACCTATCGTTGTAATGGTTCTATGCTCTATTTTGTCAGAAAGTCTTCCACCAATCGGAGATAAAATAGCTTGTGCAATTGGTCTAGCCAGAAGTATCACACCTGCCAGGGATACTGAAAGATAGAGTACATCTTGTAGATAATAATTCAGCAAAAGTGATGTTGAGGAAGTAGCCGTGTAAAAAAGAAAAGCTGTTAAATTAGCAAACGTGAAAAACCTGTTCTTCTTGAACAGTTTTAGCTCCAATATAGGTATTTCTACTTTTCTCTCCCAGAATATGAAAAAAATCAGAGTTAAAACTGAAGCACCAATCAAATAATATCCATAACTTGTATTAATAGATCTGAAACCGTATAATAGTAGAAACAAGGTTACAATATAAATAACAGCTCCTACAAAATCTATCTTCTCCTTTTCTTCATTTTTCCATTCTCCTTTCAAAACAAATGCCATAAGGAAAGCGATGATGATCCCAAATGGAACAACACTAAAGAAAATGCTTCTCCACCCCAAGTGTTCAACAATAACTCCTCCTAGTGAAGGACCAACAGTTAAACCTAGATAAACTGAACCGATACTAATCCCAAATGCTTTTCCTCTTTCTTCCTGTGGGTAAATAGATGTAAGTATGGCTGTTCCAGTAGCAAATACTAAAGCTGCACCAGATCCTTGAACGAACCGAAAAATTACTAACGTTGTTTCACTGTTCATAAACCCTAAGACTAAAGTTGCTGAAGTAAAAATTATTGTTCCAATAATGTAGATTTTTTTCCTCCCATAATTATCAGAAATTTTACCAAAAGGAATCTGAAGCATGGCAGTGGCTAAAATATATATTGTAATAATCCACCCCATTCCAGCTTCATCAAGTCCTGGAACATGTTGAGGACTGAGAGGGTTAGTCATTACTGGTGCCGCAACTGAAAATGCAGAGCCACTAAAAGCACTGACAAATGATGATAGAGAAATAATTGAAAGAGCTGTAATTCTTTGTTTTCTAGCATCAGTATTAGATAATTGATTTGTCATTAGAAGACCCAGTATAGTTTACAGTTTTTGAACTTTTAATTGACAGTTATAAATATTCTTCCTTGATTCAAAAGAATTTCTTAGAATGTCCAGTTACAAAAGAAGGAGCATAAAAAAAGGAACTATCAGAACTAAAATTCAGCTAGTTAAAACTCCTGAAAAAGTCTCAAGGAAAACTATAAAAGTGTCTTTAACTATGATTTAACGATGTTAAAAGGAAAACTCGTTGCAATACTTCTAGGTGGCTTGGTTGTAATATCGGGTTTATCTACAGGTATTTACTTTGGAGTATACCTTGCCACACATCCACCTAATGTTAGTGTAACAGTTATCTGGGATGAACCATCCAGTCATTCTGAAGAGAGAGCCAATCAAAGATATGTAAGATGCACAGAAGAACCTGATTATGTTGAAATTTATATTGGTAAAGCTCCTTTCCTTGGGCCTTTAGACCTATTAGGGTGTATTGGGGAACTAAACGAAGCGCAATGGGTTTTAGATTCTTCTCTGAAATTGGAAAAAAATAGTAGTGGGTATTATACTGGAAAAACAATTATGAATTTTGATATCAATGAACATTATTTAATCAAAGTCCCTAATAAGTATAATGAAATTGATTACCAAGATAAATACACAAGTTTCTTTCTTGATACTAATGCGGAAAAGAATGAAATTACAATACATTGGTGGACAACTTTTTCTGGGAGCATAAATCTAAATACAACTGTAATATGGGATGAGCCTGATAATGATACTTCTTCCTATTATTCCAAAGTAGAAACTGAACCAGAATATATTCAACTATGTTACTGGCCAGCTATTTTTAATTTCACACATGGTACATGCTTACCTGCGATAAGAGACATAAATGTTACCAAAATAAATAATTCAACATATTATAATGAAACTTCTTTTACATTTAGATCGGATTCTTTATATTTTGTTAGAACTCCCTACACAGAAAGTTTTGGTGATAATTTAACATGTGCTTATATCGACATCTCTAAAGCAAGTCATAATATTACATTACACCATTGGTCCTGGTCTTCAAATGTTCGGAAACCAGCAATTTATCTTTACAATTTGCAACAAACAATTTTTACAGAGTCACTTTCAGTTTATATACCAAATGGATTTGCTACACTGACAATACCAGAAGTTGAAATGTCTCAATTCATTTCATGGAACTCTTTTGATGTCTATCCTGGTTCTAAGATTTTATACGAAGATGAATTCTATCCTTATTTATTTTATGAAGCTGGAATTTTCAGTGATTTTAGTAAACCTGAGTTTGGTTGGGTAATAGAAAAGATTGATGACATCTACATTTTAAATGGTATATGTTATTCCAGAATTCAATTGCTTAATTATCTAAGTGATGCTCTTCTTGACTTAGGATTATATGAAAATGAGGTTGCAGAATTCATAGATTACTGGTTTTTTGAACAAGATCTATTCCTCGATGATGGAACTCATATTCTCCAACAACTATCTACTGAATGGATCAGCTTTAACTTCCAACTTTCAACAACAAAACTATACTCACAGAATAGACTATTCTTCAAGTACTATTACTCAAAATCCAGAGGTTTGGATATTAATCTAAAGAATCCAAGGAATGTTTTAGTGAGTCAGAATACGAACTACATCTTACATGAATGGGGAATAATTTTCTAGAAAAAATGAAAAAAAAGAGGTTTGATAGCAATAGTTTTTTTAGAGAAAAATTAAAGTCCCAACTTTCTTAATTTTGCTTCAGTTGGGATACCCTCATTGCTCCATTCTCTTAAGCTATAATACTCAAGTTTTGCTTTCTCAAATTGATCTTTATCTACTACAAGACCTTTAGCATCTCCTTCAGGCATCTTTTCTGTGTAGAATCGTTTTGGAAGTATATCATCATCAGCTGTTATTCCTTCACGTACATTAAACATCCTTGTAAGATTCCAAATTCTTTCACCAACAGTCAAGTAACTTTCAGGAGTATAAGAGAAACCTGTAGCAGAATTAAGCAGTTCAACCATTTCAGGAACACTAAAAGGTAAGAAGTCACAAACAACAAGAGAGAAACAAGCAGCTCTTTCATCTTGAGATTCTTTAACAAATTTGGCAACGCCTTCAAATGAGAACCTAGGTAAATCACCACGCAATTCAGCACTCGGAGTCCATGTTCTTTGGTGACAAGCACCTCTATCTGAAGTAGAATAAGCTAATGCCATCCCCCAAGACCCTCTTGGTTCAACACCTGCTAATTCATTTCCCTTTACTTGAATAGCAAAATCCATTGAATCATGACCAATTTTCACAGCAGCAGCTTTTGATCCTTGTGCAAACAAATCGCCTATTTTCTCTCTATGTGAAATAAGTTTTACCATCTCAAGTACTGCATCATCATTTCCAAAAGTTAGATTATCAACATCTGATTGTTGTAAATATCCTTTTTCCACACATTCCATTGCAAAACTTATAGTCGCACCTGCTGTAATCGTATCGATTCCTAAATCATCACACATTTCACTTGCTTTTGCTACAGCTGCAAGATCATTAATGCCACAATTTGAACCAAGTAATGCTGTAGTTTCATATTCTGGCCCATCTACATCTAAACCAGCATATTTCCCTGTATCAAATTTGTTTGCTTTTCCACAAGCGATCAAACATCCATAACAAGCTCTGTTAGCATAAGTATAATTCTCTAACATTGTTTCACCTGAGATAGAATCAGCCTCTTCAAAAACTCCACTCTGATAATTTTTTGTGGGTAAGAATCCCCCTTGGTTGGACATATTTACCCACATCATTGTTCCAATTCTATTCCTGTTCTTTACTCCATCATCATTTTGTACTTTAGTGCGAAAAGTTCTAGTGAGTTCTCTGAAATTATCATGAACAGCGTCTATTTTTTCATTACCACTCACAACGACTGCTTTGAGATTCTTTGAACCCATGACAGCTCCTGAACCTCCTCTTCCAGCCATATGAGATCTGCCTGTCATCACGTTAGCATACGTAACTAATTTCTCACCAGCTATTCCAATAGATGCCACTTCAGATTTTGGATGTTTTCCTTGAAGAATTTCTTCTGTTGCAAAAGTTCCTCTCCCCCATACTTCTTTTGCTGAGATGATTGTAGATCCCTCTGAAGTAACTAACAAATAGCATAGGTTTGCTGCTTTTCCTCTAACTAGGATAAAATCATAACCAGCTTTTTTCAAACGATGACCAAAGTTTCCACCAATTTGGCTATCAAGAAAAATTCCAGTGTGAGGAGATTTAGTGACTATACACCATCGACCAGAAGTTACAACAGAAGTACCCGTTAGTGGCCCAGTCATAAAGAGAATGATATTTTCTGGACTTAAGGGATCAACTCCAGCTTTTAATTCATCATAAAGAATTTTAGCGCCTAAACCCTTACCTCCAATAAACTTTTCTGCTAATTCCAAATCTAACTTCTTCTCATGAATTTTTCTAGATGTTAGATCAACATCCAGATATTTGTGCATATAGCCCATTAAAATCAACTCTTTGAAAGCAGTCTGTTAATATCAAGAATGTCAGTGAGTAAAGCGAAGCCTGTAGGAGTTTTTCCTGCACCCGGACCAACGATAGTTACATCATCAACATATTTGGTAGAATAAGTCAAAGCATTAGTTGGTCCCATAATATTAGCTAATGGGTGAGTTAAGGGTAATTTTTCAGGTCTGACATATGCTTCAACAGAACCATCATCCTTAATCTCTGCACCTGCAATCAATTTCCATCTATATCCTTCTTCCTTAGCCTTAACTATGTCTTCAGCTGATATTTTTGTTATACCTTCACATGGCGGTTCATCTTTGCTCAAATTAGCCCCCATGACAGTATTTGCCAGAATAACTATTTTTCCTAATGCATCATACCCTTCAACATCAGCTGTTGGATCAGCTTCTGCATATCCTAGCTCTTGTGCTTGTTTCAGTGCATCTTCATAACTAAGACCTTTCTCCATTTCTGTCAAGATGTAGTTAGTTGTACCATTTACTATGCCCATTGCTTTAGTTATTCCTGCTCCAGCTAGATTGTTTAATCCCAGATTCAACGCAGGTGTTCCACTAAGCACTGTTCCTTCGAACCTCATTTCGACACCATTCTCTTTAGCTAAATCTAATAACTCTCTGACAGCTAGAGCAATGGGTCCTTTATTTGTTAAAACTACATGTTTTTTATTTTTCAGAGCAGTTTTAACATGAGTAATTGCAGGTTCTCCAGTCTTGAGATCAGTCCAAGCAACTTCAAGTATAAGATTAGCATTGGTTTCCTCAATAGTCTTAATTGAATCCCAACCTTCAATTCCATCTCCATAGCCTTTTAAGTTGCCATTTTCATTAACCAAATTGAGTAGTTTTCGTAAATCCAGACCCGTTCGTTTATACCAGGAACCTTTCATCGTATCAGATATAGCAACCACTTTGAAGTGGAAATTATAATTCTTCTTCAGATATTCTTCTTGTTCGAGCAAAATTTCTGCTAAACCTTGACCAACAACTCCAAATCCAATAAAAGCTATATTAAATTCCATTTTGAGCCCTCAATGTTCTTTCACGCCTACTTTAAGTGGATTTGCTTATAAATTTGTTGTCAAGGAGTCTCTTTGACAGTACAAAAGATATAAAAGAACAATTAACTAAATAGAATTTGAATTCCATGTCACGATTCTTCGGATCAAAAAAACAACGCAAGAGAAACATCACATCAGCTGAGCAGTATTATAGAGAGAAATATGGAGAAGAAAAAGATGATTCTCCAAGTGATCGAGATACAGCAATAATGCAAAAACTAATTGAAATAGGTGCATACAATATTAAGAAATCTTCAGGTTACTTAACAAAATACTCATTTGATTTACCTATTGAACATGAAGACGATGTAACTCAAAGAATTACATTAGTAGAAGAAAGTGACAAAGATGTTCACATAGATGCTGAATTAATCCATGAGTTCCCACTATTTCTGCATGTTACAGTTAAGGAAGATACAAGAAACAGAGAATTCGAATCAGTTACTGGAATGAGTATCATCAACTTTGTAAATATAAAAACTAACAATGATAAACTTGCTACAAAAATTTTAGATGATTCATATGTTAGTGAATACTTCTTCCAACTTGTGAAGGATGTTGTAATAATATCTGCAAATAAAAGCACCCTATCTGCAAAGTTAACCTCTATTGACAAATTAAAATACTTCTTCAAATTAATAGCCAGAATGGTTAATATCGCTGAAAAAAGATAATTTCGGAAGTCGTAAGAATGATAATAGATGGTCATGCTCATGCTTTTGGAGAATTTGCTTATACAGAGAAACTAATTCCACTTATGGATAATTTAGGAGTCGATAAAGTGGTTTTATGTCCAGGTGGTACTGATCCAGATTATGAATTTAAAATTCCTAAACTGTCTTATAGAAAATCTTCATATAACCACTATTTTCACATATTGGGAAACGTATTCTTCTTACGTCTTTTTCATAAAAAAATGAACAATATAGACAATGAATATGTTTTTTCACTCGTGAAAGATTATCCTAACAGATTGATTCAATATTTCTGGACCAATCCAAATGATCCTGAGTTAATCTCTACTTTAGAGCAGAATTTTGAGAAAATGTCTTTTGCTGGAATTAAGCTTCATCAATGCTTAAACAAATTCTCAAATGAGGATGAAGGGATGAAAATCATTTCTCAATTTGCAATAGAAAAGAACATACCAATTTTTATCCATCTTTATAACTTCAAAGAAGCAAAAAAATTAGTAAAACTAGCTCAAGAATTTCCAAAAGCTAATTATATCATAGCTCATTGTATGGGTCTAGAAACTATCGCCAAGAAAGGAGAGAGTCTAAAAAACGTCTATTTTGATATTTCAACATATTTCATCATTTCTGAGAAGAGAATACGTTTTGCTATGGAAAAGTTTGGTGAAGATAAGGTTTTACTTGGTTCAGATTCACCGCTAGGAGATAGGAATCTTGAACTAAACATAGAGAAAATTAGAAAAATGGACTTAACAGAAAAACAGAAAAATAAGATTTTAGGAGAGAATATTGCCAAACTACTAAATTTGTAACAATCTTACTCGAAAGAATCCTTGATTTGTTGAACAGCTTTTTGGATTGTTTCTATGGATGTAGCATAACTAAATCTAAGAAAACCCTCTCCACCTTCTCCAAAAGCTGAACCGGGTAAACAACATACACCAGCTTTATACAAAATATAATCTGCTATCTCTCGAGAATTCATCCCTGTATCCTTGATATTTGGAAAAGCATAGAAAGCACCTTGTGGACGTAAACATGTGAAGTTTGGTATGCTATTTAGTCCTTCAACTATTGCATTTCTTCTTTCAAGAAAGGCTTTCATCATTTTCATCAAAGGTTCTTGAGTTCCTTTTAGGGCCGCTATACCAGCTTTCTGGACGAACGACGTTGTACAAGATAAAGCATTAATCATTAATGTACCCATTCTTTCTATTACTTCTTCAGGACCTACTACATAACCTAATCTCCATCCAGTCATAGCATATGATTTTGAGAACCCATCTAGAATTATCGTTCTTTCTTTTGATTCATCGCGAACCGCAGGTGAATGGAATGAAGCTTCATAAAGCATCTTGGAGTAAATCTCATCTGATAAGATGAAAATATTGTTTTTGTCTGCTATTTCTGCAACTCTGTCTATTTCTTCTTTCGTCATTACAGAACCTGTTGGGTTCTGTGGGCTATTCAGGATGATTAGCTTTGTTTTATCAGTGATTCTTTCCTCAATATCAGTGGGGTTTAAACGAAATTCGTTTTCTTCTTTTAATTGAATTGGGACATCTCCAGCATTAAGATACTTAGCAACGGAACCATATGTAGGAAAACCTGGATCAGGATATATTACCTCATCACCAGGATTAACTAAACCGAGCATTGTAAAGAAAATTCCTGGCTTAGCACCAGGTAAAATCAAAATTTGCTCTATTGAAGGTCTAAATCCTCTAGTTTGCTCAATTTCATCTTGGATTGCTTGTTTTAGTTCTAAAATTCCAGTAGCTGATACATATCCAGTGAAATTGTTCTCAATTGATTCATAAGCTGTATCCTTAATATTCTGAGGAGTGGGAAAATCGGGTTGTCCTATTTCGAAATGAAGTACTTCTTTTCCTTCTCTTTCCTGAGCTTGAGCTTTTGCAAGATATTCAAAAGCTCCTTCTCCTTGAATTCGGTACATTCCGTTTGTCATTTTTTTCATAACTATCACTCAAAGCTTATCTATAATGGAGTTTTCTAGCGGCAATAAAACTCAAACCTTTTTCTGTAAGAGCTTTAGCCGTATTGTTCACAGATGTATGTCGATCCATATAATTTTGTTCAAGATGGGGCCACAAACCTTGTTCATCTATTTGTTCTTTAGTAAGGAAATAATCTAGTATATCAGAAGGATGTTCTCGTGTCTGATCTAATTCCACAGGTCCACCTTCATGCTTAGCACTAATGTTTCTAACTTTCGGAGCAATTTCAAGCAATTCTTGTGTTCTATCATATGGTTGTCTCACAATTGATTTCTGTGTTTCGATTATATGATGTTCTAATCTAACAACATCTTCAAAACCAAAGTTATTTCTTATATCAGAGCTCATTTCAATTGTCCAATTATTCACTGCATTAGACAGATTGAATCCAATCAGAGGTGTAGTACCATCTTCTCTTGCAAATAATTTTGCAGTCATTAAAGTCCAAAGAACTGAATAGGGATTATCATTTCCCATATATACAGAAATCTTGAACTCATTATTTATTCCAAGCTTGTAAAGCATGTATCCTAAGATCACAGTACCAGGATTAACATTCAAAACCTGTTTAACACCATAGTTGGTATAGTAATAGAGAAGTTCGTCTACCCATTTCATAGCTAACTCATTCCCCATTCCAACTCCCCCAAAATAGCCAGTTATTGTATCTGGTCCTCCCAGATGCACATTTACTGGAAATCCATCTGGTCCAGGCATAGTTCCTTTTGTATCTAAAGTTTCTACAATAGAAGCCCCTATTATGTCAACAGCTGCTTGCATTGCCAGAAGATCCCCATCTTTTTCTTGTTCTTTCATATATCTGACACGGATTATCCTTCCTGGCATAAGATCTTGATTAGAGATAGCCTTTTTTGCACCTTTAATTAAATACGGAAAGAATTGACATGCAGAAAGTTCCAGAGTTACAGCGAACGAGTCGTCAAATTTGATTCTGTCAACTGCATTTCCTAAAATCTTTCTTCTGTAGTTATCAATGCTAATGAATGCTTCATTTTCTCTCTGTTTAATTAACCACTCAAGTTCGTCTATATAATCAGGATTAACTGTTTCGAGCTTTTTATAAATGGTTTCAATATTCCTTGCTTCTTTGAATTTTTTATTAATTTCATCAACTCCTCCATATTTATCTACTAACTGGAGGAGATCATTAACAAAGGGGTTGTTTTCATCAATTAAGAATTTTTGAATCTCATTTAAGTTCTCTTTAGAAATGCTCAATCTATTTCTTATATTTTCCATATAATATTCCTCCATGAGGGTTCAGGAATTTCCACTATGTTTGGTTATTCTAGAGAAAATGTATTCAATTTTAAATATATCTCTATCAAGATTTGATATTATGTTTGGACTTTATCCTTTCTAGAGCTTCCTTAGCACTCTCACTAATGAATCTATTATCATCTTCTAATAAATTCTCTAAAATATCTATAACAAGTATATCCCTTGAATATCCTAAGGCAGATGTAGCACATTTTCTGATAAACCAATTTTCACTCTCTAAAGCTTGTTTAAGAAGTGATAGTCCTTCGTCACCTCCAATCTTTCCAATAGCTGAAGCAGCTTGTTCTTTTACATCTTGAAAATTGTCATTCATCAAGAGGTTAAAGAGATGCCTAATAGAATTATTACTTCGAATTTCACCCAGAATCCAAGCAATTTTTGATCTAACGTCCTTGTCAGGATCATCTATGAAGTATTCTAGAAGTTGTTCATCAAGATTTTCTTGTTCCAGCAGCTTTTCCCACTTTTCCTTGGCTATAAGAGATAAAGATTCTTCTTTTTCACTAGAAGGAACCCATCCCAAATGTTCCAACACTACAACTGACTCAGCTCTTACTTCCCAGCTGGTATCTTCCAATTTGTTCACTAGGGAAGGAATAGCACCAAAAACCATCATATCGCCTAATGATCTGGTAGCATTTTTCCTTACCTCTGGTTCTTCATCATTTAAAGCAAGAATTAAAGGATTGATTGTTCTCTCATCCGCTATTTTGCCTAGAGCCCAAGCTATGCGACTCCTTACTAGTGCAACATCTTCCTTGAGCATTTTTATAAGAACAGAAACTGTTTGTTTTTTGCCAGGGTTATCAACAATGGAATTAATTGTAAAAATACGAACATGAAGATCTTCGTCTTTTAAACTTTCAAGTAAAGCTTCTACATCATCATCTTCAATCACTTATTTTCCACTCTCTAAAGATGTTAATTACTTGGGCACTCCCACAAATCTACCAGAAGCTGATATTCCTGATATGTTTCATCCTCAATTTTTTGTGGTCTCTTGGAGCTTCCTTTAGTAAGAATTACTTCTCCATTGATTTTCATTTTTCCTCTGCATGTAATCGGTTCTCGAGAATAAATTACGATTTGTTCTCCGTTTTCTAAATCTAAATAATTTATATGATCCCTATCACTAAAAAATTGAATTAAATACAGCCATGGGATTTTTGATATTTTCCCTGTTAGAGTTATTTTTTCTCCAACAGATTCAGTAAAATTATATCTCAATGAGTATCAACTTCTATGTTTAAGTTAATAATTGGAAGTATTTTTGTTTTTCCTTAAGAAAAAACAATTATAGCTCTTTGAATATATGTAATAGGAGGTTGTTCGAGTGGTGAAATCTAATAAAGATGAAAAAGAGGAATTTTCACCTAATGTAATCAGAGTATTACATATTGATGACGAAGAAGATTTTCTTTTCCTAACAAAGGAATTTGTTGAAAAAATGAGTGAAGGAGAGATACAAGTAGAATCTTTAAGGAACCCCATGGAGGTTTTTGAGAGAATAAAAGATAATAATATTGACATCATAGTATGTGATTATCTGATGGAGGATCTGAATGGACTAGATTTGTTGAAGCAGATAAAACAAAGAGAGTTTCAAATACCTTTTATTATCTTTACAGGTAGAGGAAGGGAAGAAGTTGTAATTGATGCTCTTAACCTCGGAGCAGATTATTACATTAGAAAAGGTTTAGATGCAAAAAGTCAATATACCGAACTTGTACATCAAATTCGTACAGTTCTTAGACATAAGAAAGCCGAACAAGCTCTAACAGAAAGTGAAAGAACTATCAGAAGAGAGAGGGACCTTACTCAACATTATCTGAACGAAGCAAATGTCATGTTTGTAATCGTAAATGAGAACGAGATCGTTGAATTAATGAATAAAGAAGTAACCTACATATTAGGTTATACTGAGAAGGATTTAATTGGTAAAAACTGGTTCACAACTGCTTATTCATCAGAATATGTGGATGAATTAAGATTCAGTTTTCAACAAGTTATTGTAGGTATGCAAAAACCAACGCCATATTTTGAGATTGAAATGGAAACAAAAAATGGAGATAAAAGAATAATTGCTTGGCGTAATACAACTATAAAAGATGAAAATGATAAAGTGATCAAAATATTGGGAGTAGGAGATGATATTACTCAAAGGAAGGAAATAGAAGCAGCTTTGCAACAAAGTGAAGAAAAGTATCGAAAGCTAGTTGATACATCCCCTGATTCTATCATTCTTGCAGATTTGGAGGAGGGTAATATCACTTTAGCGAACCAACAAGCAGCAACAATGCATGGAGTTGAAAATCCTGAGGAACTAATAGGAAGTTCTTTAATGGAATTCATTGCTCCAGAAGATCATGAAAGATTAATGAACATAATGAAAAAACAACATTTTACTTCTTTAGAAGGTACCTTTGAATATACCTTGCTTAAAAAAAATGGTGAAAGATTTCCTGCAGAAATCGCTCCAGCAGTCATAACTGATAAAGCAAATAAACCTATAGCTTTAATGGCCATTGGAAGAGATTTAACTGAAAGAAAGAAAGCAGAAGAGGATTTGAGGGAAAGTGAAAAAAAGTATCGTGGTTTTGTGCAGAACTTTGATGGGATAGCTTTTAGGGGTTCAATTGACTTCAGACCATTCTTTTTCCATGGGGCAGTAGAACAAATAACTGGTTATACTGAAGAGGATTTTGTTTCAGGGGAACTAACTTGGGACCAGCTAATACTACCAGAAGATATGAAATTATTACTAGCAATTAATGAAGAACTAGAAAATACGCCAGGATTTAGCAATGTGATGGAATATAGGATACTAAATAAAAATGGTGAAATCAGATGGATAAGACAACATATCCAGAACATAGGTTCTAAAGAAGGGGAACAATTTATTGTTCAAGGTAGCTTGTATGATATAACAGAAAGAAAACTGATTGAAGAAAATCTTCGAGAAAGTGAAAATAAGTTTAAAAGCTTGTTTGATGGGATTCCTGATGCTGTATTTGTTGTTGATCCTGAAACACTATCAATTATTGATTGTAACAAACAAGCAGAAATGCTTCTGGGATTACCTAAAGAAAAAGTAATAACTATGAAAGCAATAGAACTACATTGTGAGGATAAAAGAGAATTCATCTCTAAACAATTTACAAGACATTCTCAAGGTTTTGAGGAAATTGTAGAAAGTGAAGTATTAGCAAGTAACAATAAAAGAATACCTGTCAGTATTAATGCAAATTTAATTACAATCAAGGGGAAGGAGTATATACAAGGGATTTTCAGAGACATTACACAAAGAAAAGAAGTGGAAGAAAAACAAAAAGAATCTGAAAAACTTTACAAGATTACTTTTGAAAGCACTGGAACGGCAAATTTTATTGCTAAAAGTGATAAAACTATAAATCTGGTGAATTCAAGATTTGAAGAATTGACTAGTTTAAAGAAAACTGAAATTGAAAACAAAATGAAATGGTCAGATTTTCTTACAGAAGAAGAAGTAATCAGATTTGAAAAACTTCAAGAATTACACTTCCAAGACCCTACTCTAGCTCCAGATCATTTTGAAACTTCCATAATCCTAAAAGACGGAACTATCATAAATGTATATCTAACTATAAAAGCCATTCCAGAGAGTACGGATTTTATTGTTACTCTTATTGATATTTCACAAATTAAACTAGCGGAAGAACAACTCAAAGAATCTGAAGCTCTTTATAGAACACTTTTCGAAGCCACAGGTACCGCAAAAGCTATCGTTAGAGCAGATTCCATAGTAGAAAAAATAAATGATCGTCTAGAAGAAATATCTGGTTATTCTAAAGAGGAAGTTGAAGGAAAACGAGCTTGGCACTCTTTTGTTGATGAATCTGAATTAGAGAGATTATTGGAATATAATAAAAAAAGAATGATTGACCCTACAAGTGTTCCAACAAGTTATGAAACTAAGCTTAAGGATAAAAAAGGAAATATCGTTCCTAGTTTGGTTTATGTTGGAGTAATTCCTAATACTGAAAAATTCGTACTTTCATTAACTGATATTTCAGGGACTAAAGAAGCAGAGAATGAACTATTGAAATCTGCTGAATTATACAAAACTATATTCGAAGCTACTGGAGCTGCCAATATGATTGTTGGCCCAAATAGAATCATAAAACAAGTTAACTCTAAACTTGAAGAAGTTTCAGGATATATGAGGGATGATTTAATTGGTAGGAATTGGGTTGAATTTGCACCCGAATCTGAAATGGATAATTTACTGGAATTTAGTAGGGCTAGAAAAACAGACTCTAGTAAGATTCCCGCATTTTATGAAACAAAATTTGTTAACCGAAAAGGTGATGTAAGAAACGCAATAGTTAACCTAACGTCCATTCCACTTTCAGAGGATTACATAGTATCTTTGTTTGATGTTACTGATATGAAACTAGCTGAAGAAGAACTAAAGAAGTCGGAAATACTGTACAGAAATGTATTTGAGAGCACTGGTATGGCTAATGTCATTTATGACTTGGAAGCAAGTATCATTCTAGTTAATTCAAGAATGGAAGAACTATCGGGTTATTCAAGAGAAGAAATAGAAGGACGAAAATGGACTGAATTTATTCCACAGCCTGAACTTAATCTAATGTTAGAGTATAACAGAAAGAGAATGCTACAACCTGAAAGTGTTCCAAATCAATATGAAACACGTTTCATAACAAAAGAAGGAACCACAAGAAATATAATAATCTCCGTTAACCCTCTGCCTGATTCAACGAATATTCTAGCCTCAGTTGTGGATATTTCTGAAAGAAAAAAAATTGTAGATACTCTCACTAGACAAAAGAAAGAGCTTAGTGATTTTGTACACTTGATGGGTCACGATATAAGGAACTGCCTTTCATCAATTGAGGGGTATTCAGATTTACTCCTTGAAAATGAGCAAGAAAAAGAATTGGTTCTGGAAAAGATAAACAATCAAACAGAGTACCTCCGAAAACTCTTAAACAGGTCTATTGAACTTGCAGATGCAGGACAAACTATAGAGAAATCCGAAAAAGTAAATCTAAATAAGCTTGTGGAAACTATAGGAGCAATAACAATTCCACAAAACATTAAGCTCAATCATGATCCTCTGGTAGCTGTCAGAGCAGATAAAGAGAAACTATCACAGATTTTCAAAAATCTTTTCGAGAATGCGGTTTTACATGGAAAACCTAGTCAAATATATGTGACGAGTAAATTGTTAGATAAGGGAATAGCTTTAAGAGTAGAAAATGATGGACTTCAAATAGAAGCTAAAACTGTGGAAGAAGCTTTTGAATCAACATTCACAACAAAAGAAAAAGAGTCGATTCATGGTTTAACAATTGTCAAGAAGCTAGTAGACGCTCACGGATGGAAAATAAGATTAGCTGATAAGCAAGAAAAAGCATGTTTTGAAATACTAATTCCAAAAGAGGATGTCACAGAAATTTTCTGATTTTCTTCAATCTCAGTTTCCTTTTAAAGCTTCGCATGAAAAATTCTATAGCTAGGTATCTTTTTATGCTAATATACTGACTTCAAATCATGTCCATACGAATTGTTACTGATAGTGCTTCAGACCTTCCATGGGATTTTGCTAAAGAAAATAAGATTAAAGTTGTTTCCCTTTATGTAATGGTTCATGATGAGGTGTTAGTAGAAGATGAGAATTTTGACAGAGATAGCTACTATAAACTCTTTGAAGATGAAAAAGCTTTTCTTCACATTCCAAAATTAAATTTGTATTCTTTTGTTCCAAAAACATCCCAACCAAACCCTCAGGATTTTGAAAAAGCTTATTTAGAACAGATCGCAGAAGGAGCAAAGGAAATAATTGTTATAAATGTTACAGCTGGATTATCTGGAACAACAAACAGTTCAAATTTAGCCGCAAAAAAAGTTATGAGAAAACATTCCGATGTTAAAATCCACATTATAGATGCCAAATCAGCTTCTTATCCCGAGGTTAT
The DNA here is from genome assembly GCA_023132955.1 of Candidatus Heimdallarchaeota archaeon. Lineage (GTDB taxonomy): Archaea > Asgardarchaeota > Heimdallarchaeia > Heimdallarchaeales > Heimdallarchaeaceae > UBA460. Next base: position 32,238 of record JAGLXK010000279.1, on the reverse strand, counting down.
TCTTATAAGAATGGCATTGAATCTTATTAAAAAGAAAAAATATTCAGGAGATCAAATCGCAAAAATTCTTAGAGAACAAGCAATTAAGATTCGTACAATAATTCTACTACCAACCTTAAGATATCTATGGAAAGGAGGAAGGCTTGGAACCTCAAAATTCCTTTTAGGTTCCTTACTTAGAAAGAAACCCATTGTAACAATGGATGAAGAAGGAAAGGTTCATCCAGCAGGAGAAGCAACTGATGTCGAGGAAGGATTGCAAGAATCTTTACGCCTTAGTCTTGAGAATGCGCCAAAGGAACCTAAAGCATTTTCTATAGTTTATGGTAGTAGAAAAGATTATGCTGAGAATCTAGCAGAAAAGATAAGAGAAAAGTATCCCAAGATTAAGATTGAAATTGCTCAAAGTGGAGGATCAGTTCTATCGCATTTAGGACCTGAGTCTATTGGATTAATTACAGATTATACAGATGATGAATACTGGCAATAAAAAAAGTACTTTCCATACGAAGTAAACGTTATATCTTCTTGGAAAGGGTTCATTCCGAAAAGGAATCATCTAATAAGGTAGGATAAGGTTAAACAGTCTCTCTACCTTCTAACAAGGTCTAAATTCTCTTCTGCTTTCTTTTTCTTTGTATATTTCAAATAGTATCTTATTCCTAAAATTAGAAAACCAACTATGAACATGATTCCTAGAATTAGATAAACAGTTCTTGAAGACATAATGTTGTACAATATCCCGTTTATCTGCGAAAATGGATAAAAGAACATTATCTCAGGATAAAGGATTGCATCAAAGAAAACATGAGAAAACAAACCTATAATACCTGATATGAGAGACAAATAAATATTATATTTTGGGAGATATTTATCTAGTTTCAAAAATCTGTAACATAACCAACTTATGATTGATGCAGGAATAAAGAAAACAATTACACCAAGAGTACTATGTATAATTCCATGCATAGCCCCTATACCAGTAATAAAATAAAAAATTGGTTCAAGATCAATAATTATAGTTCCTATCAACAGTGCTATTGGATCCAAAAATGGTAGTATACTAAAAAGGAAGATACCAAAACCTAAATGCATTGGAGTAAAGGGCATCCTGATTATATAGCTGGAATTATCCTATATATCTTTTATCAAATAAATCGTGATACTAGTGGAAAATAAGATATTCAAAACTTACATTCTTGCATTTGTTTTTCTTTTCAGATTTGAAAGAACAATCATGGCTACTACTATCACAGCTACAGCTGCAATTCTAGCTGGAACTTTTTGGTAGGATATTCTATGGATTACTTTTACTGGTTTTTCTATTAATAGAAAATTTTAAACTGAAGCTCTTCAATTCTTAACTGTATTATTATGGTTTTTAAAACAAACTTGTAAAGATACTACTTTTTGTAAGTGTATTTCGTAGCCTTCTTTAGCTTTTTGCATTTGTTCATCAACCCATTTCTCAAATCCAATTTCCTTGAATCTTTCATATCTATCCATCGTGTCAGGATCAGAATATTCCTTGAATTTGGAACATGGAAATTCTACACACTCAAAACAGATGCGCAATCCTTTTTCAAAACAGCATTTCTTTACTTCACACCAAGGTGGTCCTCCACCTTGTTGACACCCAGGACATTTTGCATTATTGATAAACCATTTTAGTCCCTTTACAAATTCCTTGAAATCAAATACTCCTTTAGAACGGAATTCAAATCCGTAGAGATCTGCTAGATCCTTCATTAGTTTGGCTATTTTAATAATTAGTCCGTTATACTGTCCACAACCACTACAATAATCACCACATGGTGCAACTAAGTCATGTTTTTTCATTATATCATTCCATACTTTAATCTCTTATATTAACAAACATATTTTACCTGACTTTTCAAGGATAAGAAAAGTTCTGACTTAGTAGAATTTGGGAAACTGTTTTATTTATTCTTTGGGGTACTAAAACTATTTTTTTTCTAAAAAGATTTATGTTAGAGCTTGAACAAGAGCATATTAATGGTGAATATTCATCCTCCATTAAGCTAATTGACAACATTCTAACTAAAGAAAAAAAATTCTTAGTTCTAGTTGTATTACATGTTTTGTTTTTTTCTCCAGAGAATTAGTACTATAATGAATAAATTAAGTATTCCAGTAAAAATGAAGTAATTGTAGCTTGTTTTTTCTGTAGAAATTTCTAGAAGTGTAGTAAAATCATAAACCAAATCATCTAAACTTACACATGTTCTATTCAGTACCGTTATTACAGAAGATTCATTGTTGAACATTGCATCTTCACAGTGATAGAGTGTAGATGCTGAAACATATTTCTTTTCATGATGTTCATGGCCATAAAGCATAATTTCTATATTGTAACTTGCTCTTAAACTTGAAGCATGATTCTTGTAGTTTGAATGATAAAATAGTACATTCGGTTTTTCCTCTTCGGTTGATAAAATATCCACTACTCTATCAAGATCAGATGCATTTAAACCTTCATTAGTACAAGTGTATCCAATGAATGACCAGTCTAGAAAATTAAAATTCATATAATTCTCACCAAAGTAATTCCCCCAAACAACTTTTGGATTATCTGGAAGAAGAGTTGATTCATCCAAATCGTGATTTCCTCCAATAATATAAATAGGTAAATCAAGTAAATCAAACACCCATAAACCCAATTTTACCTGCACTTCAGCAGCTAAGGGTTTTCCAGTTATAGGATTAACATATTCTAAAGCTGGGGCTCCTTCTATTAAATCTCCAGTGAAAATTGCAAAATCTACATCAAGACTCTTTATTTGGTCTATATAGTCTAAAACTATATCAGTTGTATTCATTCCAGCATATGAAGGAATATGTGAATCAGAAATATGAAGAATTTTAAATGGATATGATTTCTGTACAACTATTTTAACTGAATTTGTTTGATAATCATCTCCATCACTACAATTCAATTGTAAATCATATAATCCAGCAATATTCTCTGAAGGATTAACCTCAAAATACCAAAGAGCATCAATCTCATTATATGTCGATTCTAAGATATCAAGAGTAATATTTGCTCCAGACGAAACTAATGAAAACTGCCAACCAGCTGTATCTGAATCAGCTTGAGCTGTGATTGATATGTTTTGACTATAATCGATAATTGCAGGAAAACCTTTGTGGGGAGATTGAATTATTGAAAGAGGTCTAGCTACAAGATGATATCGAGGAAAACTGGTTTCGTTGAAATACTCTGTTGGAGATGTGGCATTAATACTTGTTAAAACAGGATAATTGGTAGAGTTGTCTTGAAATGTAAAACCATCTATAGTTTTGGATTGAGATACAAATAAGCTTGAAAATAAAATAATAATTGTCAATAAAAACCAAAGTCTAGATTTTGCTTGCATTATTATTTCATTATTCTAGATAGAAATAAATCTTACTGTGATTTTACGAATTTATTGATGGATTCTACAAAACCACTTATAATAGTTACCAGTTATTATAAAAAAAAGCATATTAGAATAACACTCACTTACTAGATTTGTATTGAGAAAAGTTTTCTAGAAACTTCTTCCTCTCTTGAAATTGTTTTAGTTAAACTAGTTCTTTTAATATTCTCAACTGTGTCTTCGAGCTTAACAACTGACATTCTATGAGAAATCGATGATGATGTTTTTTCTAACTTCTTAAGTTCTATAGATTGCTTGATTAGGTCTTCCTGTTGTTTTAGTAGGGTTAAGACTAATCTGTCTAATCCATTCTTTTGTGCGATATTTTGTGCATCGAGTAGAAGTGTTCTAGCTTCTTCTACATCAAATTCAAGAAGTGATAATTGTGCTTTTAATCTCAAAGTTTCAACAAGTAAAACATGAGATTTGTTTTTTTCAGATAATTCTTGAAGTCTATTAACATGTTTGTATATTTTCTTTAATACTTCAGGTTCATTAGTTTCTTTCATCTCAAGTAGAAGAATATCACAGAGATGTAGCAAAACTTGAATCAATATAGGATAAAGAATATCTTCTTCAACTAATTGCTCAAATAGCAATTCTGCTTTAACTTTATCCCGTAAATTTGAACTTGTTTTAAGAATTAAAGCTTCTGAATATTTATGATTCTGACTGACATGTTTGTTCTTTATTTCTTCATTAATCAAATCTAAAGATTCGAAGTATTTTCTAGCTTCTTTTATGTTGTTTAGTTCTACATTAAACTGAATTAAATATGACAAACTAGCTGACACAAGAGCTTTGTTACTTATTTTCTGTCTTATCTCTAAGCTTTCTTGAATGAAGGATAATGCCTGTTCTTTCATTCCTTTTTGCCAGTAAATCATTCCTTGCTCTGAGAGTACATATGAAATACCAAGCAGATTCTGCATACCCTTATGTATTGTCATCAATTGATATAAGAATTCCAGTGCTCTATCTAATTCTCCTTTTTGTATATAAACAGCAGCAAAACCAGAAAAAATTTCATACCATTGTTGAGGTTGGTTTTCTTTTAAAACAGGATAAGCCTTGTCATAAAATTCTATTGCTTTATCAAAATCTCCCTTTAGGAAGTAGACATAACCACATTTTTCCTGAGTAATTGCAATAGCGTTCTCTCTATTTATATTTTGGTAAATTTCAAGACTACGAGTATAATAGTTTAATGCCTCATCATATTCTCCAATTACTAAATAATAGAGACCTATGTTGTTGTAAGTATTAGCTATCATACCCTCAATTTCTAATTCTTCTGCAATAACCAATCTCTCTTTACTCAATTCATAAAACTTCTTATAATCATTTTTCTGGTAGTAAGACTGAGCTAGAAAATCTAAACTATAAGCAATAGCTAATTTATTCTTAGCTCCTTTACATATATCGACCATTTTTTGACTTATTTCTAAAGCTGAATCTAGTTCTCCTCGATTTGTCAGAATAAATCCTATATTCGCAAGAATAGATAGTTGATAAATCGACAGATTATTTTTCTCACAAAATTTCTCTCCTTCAATTAATATCTGAAAACCTTTCTCTAGTTCTTCTTCTGTAGCGCTCTCTCCAGAATAAGTTCTTAGTAATGGGATTATTCCTTTAATAGTAATAATCTGAGCCTTACGTTTTAAATAATCTAAATCCTTGCTAGGTTCAAGTTCATCAAACATTTGTATGATTTCAGCATATAATTTTTGTAATTCTTGCCATTTGTTTAAGTTAAAATAATTTAATTCTAAGTTTAGAAGAGAATCAAATTTCAGATTCTTATCTTTAATATCTCTGCTTTCTCGTATTACTTCTTGAGCTAATTTCATCCCGTAGTCGAAAGAGCTATGTTCATAACCTAAAGTGGTAAGAGCATTAACTATTTGGCTTTTAAGTATTTTAGCTTTTATTCTTTCTTCTATCGTAATTTCTTCTTTTTTCAGCAACTCATCTAGTTCAGCTATTGAATTCAGGAAATCACCCTTAATGTGGTCCTGCTGAATTCTTTCTAACTTATCTTGAATAGAGAAGGGCATATAATTCACTGATATTAGTACTTTAAACAAAACTAGGTTAAAACTTTTTCTTCAAATGAAATATTTTCTTTTTTTTTGGGTTGATTGTCAGCTGAGGGGAAGAAATAGATATTTGCTGGAGAAAAACATAGGAGCAAAATGATTTATCAAAAATTAGCTAGATAAGCTAGTTAGTACATTTTACGACAATAACAGTATCGGAAAAAAAGTTGATGGAATAACATTCTCAAGAGAAGTGGAAAAAAACCATATAGACCTCGTTCTTGAAACTTTAACTACAAAAATAATACTACATACTTCAAGGTTAATTTTCTAGGTTGCAAGTAACATTATAAAAGGAACATCAACATTGTTTAATGGGGATTAAGAGGTTAATATGAGTGATGTACTAGTTGATAAAAGCGCAACTGCAAAGATTTCTCTTGGCATTACAGCTGATAAAAGGAAATATAAGCTAGATAATGCCGCAGAAGGCTTTAGTTTAATGTCTAGTAAAAAAATTTCATGCGTTTTTAGGATAGCTTGTACCTTAAAAGAAAAGGTAGATGTAAAGAAACTCCATAAAGCTCTAGCTAACATTCTTCCTCGTTTTCCCTATTTTAGAGTTAGTATAAAGAAAGGATTCATATGGGGAAAATGGATTACTAATTTATCAATTCCTGAAATTATGCCTGAAGGACAGTATACTAATCAATATATCCCAATAGGAAGAAAAAAACACCTCTATAGAATATTAGTCAACCAAAATAAAATTGCTATAGAGTGTCATCATAGTTTGACAGATGGTCATGGAGGTTTAATTTTTCTAAATTCACTAATAGCTGAATATTTCAATATAAAGAAAACAGAAATCGATAATTGGGAAAATATCTTCAATTCCAAAAATGAACCTGATTTTCAAGAATTTGAAAATGCTTTTGATCATCATTATAAAAGAAAAGTGAAGAGAAAATCAACAAGATTTGGAAAAAGAAGCTTCAATATACCATTTAAAATGGAGCCTCCAGGAGTAATTCATACCTCTAAAGTAACTGTTTCTTTAAAAGATGTCAAACAAAAAGCCAAAGAGTTTAATGTTTCAATAACTGGATTTCTATCTGCACTTTATATGGATTCTTTGAAAACAATACAGGAAGATATCTGCAAAAATAAAACTAGAAGAATGAAACCTATCCGTCTGAATGTTCCTGTGAACTTAAGAAGAGTTTTGCCTTCAATAACAATGAGAAATTTCTCTTTATGTGTAACACCAAGTATTAATCCCAAAAAGGAACAACTTACTTTAAAAGAAATTGTTTTACAAGTAAATGATTGTTTAAAGAACAAGATTATACCAGAGACATTTTATCAAATGATTGCACGAAATACCAAAAGCTTGGGTTCTCCAATAATGCAAATTGCACCTTTTCAAGTGAAGAGATTCTTCGCAAGAAAAGGATATTATTTCTTTCGAACACCATATTATAGTGGCATTCTTACAAATCTGGGTAAGATTACTTTGCCAAAGAGTCTAACTGACCAAATAGATAGTTATGAAATTGTAATAGGTCCAGGTCCTGTAAACAAGGCAAGAGTTGGAGTAGCAAGTTTTGAGGACAATCTTATTCTTACATTTAGCAGAGTGATAAAAGAACCTATTTTAGCTGAAGTTTTCTGTAAGAAGTTAAAAGAACAAAATGTAGCATTTAATTTTGAACCATACAAGATTCCCTAGTTCTTCTATTTTAAAAATGTCTCAGTAATAGATCTTGAGTTGAGTTAAACAGCAAATTACTACTAACATAATTGAGTGAACTTCATTGAAATCCTCTGTTAACCTTTTCCTTACAATTTTAACGCTATCCTCTGCAATTAGGAAGTGAATGGGAATAAAACGACACACTAAAAACTGATAAATTTATAACAAGCATCAATAATTATAATCCATGAAAGATGTTCTAAAGAGTATAAGGGAGATTGAAGAGAACATTGAAGAAGTTTTGAACACATATGAGATAAAAGAGGAAAATAAAAAAGCCTTAGAATTGTATAAGAAATTAGAAATAGAAGCTGCACGGAATTCAGAAGATGAAATTACTCTCGCTAGATCAGTATTTTCATCTGCTATTCAGAATATCTCTTCAGGGAATATAAATGAGGAAACTCTACTGCTTGAAGAAGCTTTACAGGAGTTCAATAAAGGAAATTCTTTTGATCATAAGCAGGGAGCAGGATGGATTTGGATCATTCGAGCAGATATTATGAACGCAGGAATAACTGAAGCAGATCATGAAGAGATAGTAGAAACCTGTAATAAAGCTATAAAAATATAAGAACCAATTAACAATTGGCAAGGACTAGTTAGAGCATATCAAGCTAGAGCTACAGTTCATAGAAAAAACAATCTTCAAGATTTAGCTGAAAAAGATGAAAGAAAAGCTGAAAGCTTCAAGCCTGAGTAATAAAAGAATTTCTTCTTGCCTATCCTGTTTTTTACTTTTCTAACTATAACTAGGTGGAAGAAATGGGTAGCAGACTCTCTGAAGAGAAACTCAAACAGAAATATGTTACACAATTTGGTTTAACTACAATATTGTCATAGATAAACCTTTAATATTACGGACAATTGACGGTTTTTTAGAATCCTATCTTTGTTGGGTGACAATTATGAGTGAAAAACAACTTACAAAAGAAGAATTATTAGCAAAAGCTGAAAAACCTGCAAAAGACGCTTTGAAACTTCATCCTTTCTACCAAGGGAAGATTCAAGTTGTACCTAAATGCAGCATTTGGGATTTTTCAGCATTTGGAGTTTGGTATACTCCTGGAGTAGCAGCAAGCTGTAGAGCTATAGAAGCTGACCCAGCTGAATCATTCAGACAAACTAATCGTGCTAATACCATCGCAGTAGTAAGCGATGGAACTCGTGTTCTTGGACTTGGTGACATCGGTCCTGCGGCTGGGCAACCTGTCATGGAAGGAAAAGCATTACTTTTCAAATACCTTGGAGGCGTTGATGCAGTCCCATTAAGCATTGGAATGACTGATTCAAGACCAAGTGCAGAAGAAATAATTAATTTTGTAAAATTAATTCAACCTTCATTTGGAGGTATTAATCTAGAAGATATTTCTAAACCAAAATGCTACAAAGTTCTTGAGACTTTAAGAAATGATCCAGAAATAACAATTCCTGTGTGGCATGATGATGCTCAGGGAACAGCTTCTGTCGTCACAGCAGGCGTTATTGGAGCAGTTAAACACGTTGGTAAGGAACTTGATCAAATCAAAGTTGCTATGTTGGGTGTTGGTGCAGCTAACACTCGAACTGCTTATGTTCTAGAATCTGCTGGTGTTCCTCTAAAAAACATAACGATGGCTGATTCCAAGGGAATTATCTCTAAAGATAGACCTGACATCATAGAGCAAAAAGACTATGATACTTTCAAGTATGACTTAGCTCAAAAAACTAATCCTGAAGGAAAAACCGGTGACTTTGGTGTTGCTACAGAAGGTGCTGATGTTATGATTTCAGCATCCAAATCTGAACCAGGAACTGTTAAGCAAGAATGGATTTCTAGCATGGCATCTGACAGTATTGTTTTTGCTTGCGCCAATCCACTTCCAGAAATTTATCCTTGGGATGCAAAGGAAGCTGGTGCTAGAGTTATTGGTACTGGTCGAAGTGATTTCGATAACCAGATCAATAATAGTCTTGGTTTTCCAGGTATTTTTAGAGGTACTCTTGATGTTAACGCTTCTACCATCACCGACGAGATGTGTGTCGCAGCTGCTCAAGCTATTGCAAATATAGCTATTAAGAAAGGTCTCAGAGACGATTATGTCATTCCAACCATGGACGATTGGGAGATCTTCCCCTACGTAGCATCTAAAGTAGGTATGAAAGCCATTGAACAAGGTGTTGCTCGTAAAGTATATGAAGAAGACGAACTTTACAAAATGGCTCAAGAGAGAATCAAATATGCACGAGATCTTACCAAGAGTATGATGGATACTGGTTTTATCAAACCTAAAATCTAAAACTCTTTTTTCCTTTCTTTCTTTTTATTTCCTTTCCTTTAGCCTTTTTCAAAGAACTTATATTGGAATTTCAGTATATTCTTACTTGAATGTCTGATAAGCACACTCTTACTGATTTCGAGGAATTCTTCGATATCACCCCTATGTCTATTATAATTGTTCAGGACATTCACAAAATTGTTTATGCTAATCGTTCTTTTTTAGATTCTACTGGTTATACTTTCGAAGATTTAGGTGAAATTACCCTTATCGATCTAATTCATGAAGATGATCGTCCTATAGTTCAAGAACGGATAAAGATTCTTGAATCAGGTGGGAAACCTGAGAAAACCTTGCAATTACGAATTGTTAGTAAAGATGGTAATGTTGCCCTTTCCAGGATTATTACTAATGACATTATTTTCGATGATAAACCCTCTAGAATCTTAACAGGAATAAATATCAGTGCTAAACCACTCATTGAACAGTCTCCTGAGCTTGTTTCTTCATTACTCCAAACACTTACAATCCACAGCGAACTTGGATTTTGGGTTGATGATATTAATGATCACACCGTTTTCATTAATGATAGAATGTGTGAGTATCTAGGTTATACACTTGATGAAATAAGAACTCGTTCTGTAACAGACTTCTTCCATCCTAATTCACAAGAGCTTTATTATCAGGTTTTAAAGGAAAGAACTGAAGGGAAGTTAACATCCAGCTCCTATGAGCTCATTCTAATCAACAAAGAGGGACGTCCTAATACTTATCGAGTCGTTGGTTCTTTGTTATATGATAGATATGGAACGCCTATTGGTTCTGTTGGTTTTTTCACTAATATTGAAGCAACAAAGAAGCTTTCTCTAACTGTTTCTGTTCTTAACAAATATGCTCTTTTCTCTAGATTCAAAGACTTATCCTCTTTCTGGGAAAACGTTTTGCTTGATTTATCAGATATTTATCACGCAGATGGAGGTATGATCTTTTTAGATGGAGAAGTGCTAGCGAAACAGGGAAGCTTTGCTAAAAACTTTAATCCTCAAGATATCTTGGAAGATTTAGCAAAGAAAGGAGAAAACATCATCCATTGTCAGGGAAATTGTAAGCACGTTTACAAAGAAGCTAATTCAGCAGTTATCTCAGTTTTACATTTAAATCAGCTTCCTGCAGGATTTATAATGTTAACTTCTAAAATAGAAAATCTATTCTACCCAGAAGATCTTGATCTAATTTTAGCTTTTTGCAGTCAAATTTCTCTTAATTATGAACATCACTTTTTATATCTTCAAAGTGAGGAAGAAAGAGATTTTGTTTCTATCCTTTTGGATATACTCTCACATGATTTTCTCAATGCAAATACTTCTGTTCATGGTTACCTTGAATTGTTGAACCAATATGTTGAAACGGAAGATACTGAGAAATTTAAAAGCTATATTAAAAGGAGCATGAGTGTTGTTGAAAGAAGTGAAAGAATTCTTCAAACTGTTCAGCAGTTAACAAAAATACAAAAAGAAAGAAAAACTAAAAGGACAGTGATTATTAGACCAATTTTAGACAATGCTATTGATGTTCAGAAATCAATGTTTTACGATAAAACAGTAGATGTTAAAGTTACTTGTACTAAGAATCTCAAAATAATTGCAGGAGATTTACTACAGAATGTATTTGAAAACATCATAAGTAATGGAATTAAGTACACTTATGATAAAGAAGTAAAACTAGAAATAGAGTGTATAGAAATACAAGAAGAAGATGAAAAATTAGTCGAAATAAAATTTATTGATTATGGGGTGGGGATTCCAGATAAAGACAAACCGTTGTTCTTCAAAAGACTATCACGAGGAGATAACCGTTTTCAATCAGGTACTGGTCTAGGTTTATACATGGCAAGAGTTCTCATTAATTCCTACAATGGTATCATTCGTTTTGAAAACAGGATACAAGATGATCATACCAAGGGTTCAGCTGTAATAATAACACTTCCAAGAGGCTAAAGAAATGGCAACAATATTCATAATAGACGATGAAGAAACCATTCAATTCCTCTATAAGGAAGGATTATCTCTTGAAGGACATAAAATTATAGGAACTGCACATGATGGCTCAAAAGCTATTGAGTTTATTAATAAAATGAAAAAACATCCTGATGTTATTATCCTTGATCACAGAATGCCAATTAAAAATGGTTTAGATACTTTAAAAGAGATGAGACAGTACAAGATTATGGCAAAAACAAAAATTCTTTTTATTACAGCAGATCCTACTGTCAGAGAGGAAGCTAGTAAGCTCGGAGTGACTTCTTTTATCCAGAAACCATTCAGCATTATAAAATTAGGTAAGATGATTAGTGAAATTGTTCAATAACTTACCTAAGAATTTTATCTGTTTTACTACTTTTGATAAAAGAACAATATTTTTATTTCATAACTATTTGTAGTAGGTGAGGAAAGATGTTACTATTAGGTCCTACAGAAGATTTAGAAGAAGAGGAAGAACAGAGAGAAGGTCCTGTTGAAAAAGATTTAGGTATAATTGGACTTGGTCCTGCAGGTTTAACTGCAGCACTCTATGCATCTAGAGCAGGTTTGTCAGTAGTTGAAGTAGGTCTAGATTATGGAGGACAAATGGGTTTAGCTATGGAAATAGAAAATTATCCTGGGTTCGAAATGATTACAGGGCTTGAACTTGCTGATAAGATGAGGGCTCAAGCTGAAAAATTTGGTACAAAAATAGTCTATGGAGAAGTTTCAACTGCAGAAAAACTAGAGGACGGCAAATTCTTTATTAAGAGTGATATGGGAGATTTTATCATTAAAGCCCTGGTTCTTGCAACAGGTGGTAGGCACAGAGAACTAGGAGTACCTGGAGAGAAGGAGTTTATCGGTAAAGGTGTTTCTTACTGTGCTACATGTGATGCAGCTTTCTTTAAAGAAAAAACTGTTATCGTAGTTGGGTCAGGGGATGCAGCAGCAACAGGAACATTAGCTCTAAGTGATGTTGGAGCTAAGATGACTTACTGGGTTTCAAGATCAGATTATCTTAAATGTGAAAAAATCTATATTGACAGAGCAAAAGAACGTAGTAATATAGCTATTCTTTACAAAAAGCAAGTCACTGAAATTAAAGGTACTAACACAGTAGAAGAAGTTCTCTTTAGTGATGGAACTTCTCTGAAAGTTGATGGTATTTTCGCTGAAATTGGAGCTATCCCAAACATCGAACTAGCAGAATCTCTAGGATGTGAAATCGAAGATGGTTTAATCAAGATTGATGATGGCTGTCTCACAAACATTGCTGGAGTGTTTTCTGCTGGTGATGTGACAAACAAAATAGTTAATCCACTTATGAGGCAGATTACTACATCAACAGGTTTAGGCACAATTGCAGCTCTTAGTGCAGCAGAATATATTCAAGGCTTAAAAACCAAACAATATTAGTTAATAACAAAGATATGTAAGGATTTTTCCTTACGTTTTTAATTTTTCTTGTAATTTACTCACTTCTTTTCTATTTAGTGGATAGAACAACAGGATAACTATTCCTATAATTAGTGCACTTGCAGGAATGAGTGACATAAGAGATTTAAGCCCAAAAATTATTTGTGGCGTTACTACTGATGGTTCATAACTGCCCAACCGTTAATACCAAAAATATACGGAATACCTCCTTTTATCAGATACTCTACTATTACTTCAGAACCAGTTAGCTTACTAGCTTCTTTATGAGACATTAAATAAAGAAAAAAAAAGGGATTTATAGCTGTATCTCGATTAGAGCTCTTTAATACTCATACCTATTGTTTCGAATGATTCTAAGAGACTTGAGACAAGTTGAATTTGAAAATGTAAAGCGATTGGATGTTTTATGTTAATAAGAGCTGTACCAAATTCATCTATTTGAGGAAGAATCATATTCATCGATGAACAGGACATATTCTCAAAGTCTACATCAACATAAAGAATAGAAGGTCTATTCGACATCAATCCTTTAAACCCATCTGATTTAACCAAGCGTTTAAAGGGAGGAGCTCTCATAAACACATTTTCTTTCACATCGAGATGAAGAATCTTAATTTTCGGATTTGTTTTCTTTCTATCTTTTAGTAGTTCTGAAAGTGTTTTCTCATGAACAGTGTTGGTCACTATAAGAATAACATTTTTCTCAATTTTACCAATCACAGTTTTTAAACCAGCAAAAACTGCTTTATCTCCTTCGAAATAAGAAAACAGGTCTTCAACTTCTCTGGTTTTTTGCAGATCTTTTACACCCTCAAAATACTTGGTTGCAGCTTTGATTTTTTCCGTAACTTCTTCTTCGAGAGACTCAATTACTAGCTCATATGGAACAGCTGTAAAAGTATCTGGTACTCCTTCCTTTGCTTGTCTAGTAACGAAAGTTCGTTGAATGAGATTTTCTAGATGACCATAGACTTTGGGTTGTGGAACTTTTGCTAATCGAGCAATTGTTGAAGCGTATGTAGGTCCTATTCCAACTAAAGCTGTATATGTCTTAGCTTCTCCAAGTGTTAAACCAAGACTTGTCAGTGCATTAATTGCTTCTTCTTTAGAAAAAGAGATAGGTTTGGTCCCTTTCATTTTTCACACCTAATCTCTCATTCTGTTCCTTACAGTTACAACCGCAAGTATGAAGAATAGTAAACACATTCCAGCTACAACAGTAAAATCTACCCATAGTTCTTTGAATCCCCATCCTTTAAGCATGATACCTTCAAATAGATTGATACCATATGTTAAAGGAACTACATAAGATAAAGGTTGTAACCATACTGGGAGACTGACTATAGGAACCAACATCCCACCGAGAGCCATGCTTGGAAGAGCTGTCAATGGAGCAAATTGTATTGCCTGCAATTCGTTCTGAGCGAAATTTGATAGAAATACAGCAAGAAAAACATGAGCTATTCCAAAAATCAAAGCTGCAAAGATTAAAAGAAACACATTCCCATGCACTTTCACTCCAAACACAAGTACACCAAATATGAGTGTTAGTGAAATCATCAATATTGCAATTAGTAACAAACCAATAACATAGCCTAATAGACGTTCTGAGGATCGAAGTGGTGTAGAATACAACCTATCTTGTGTTCCTTGTATTTTTTCTCTTGTAACAGTAATTGTACCCACGATCACTAAGAGGAAAATAATAACAAATGCTATTACAGATGGAATACCGACATCTAGACCAGTAAATTCAGCTCCATCATGAGCAAGAATCTGAACAAGTTTTATACCTCTGTCTCCAACAGCACTGTCGAGTGCATCATATATTGTACTCATGACGCTTGCTCTGATTGTAGGTTTCGTTGCATCAATGTAGACATAAAGTTGAATTGTAACATTCTCTCCTGTTAACATTCGAACCACAAGTTCAGAGAAGTTAGCTGGAATAAGTACAGCTGCATAAACATCTCCTAGTTCAACAGAATCGATTCCTTGATCATAATTTCCAAAAGTCACATCTACTCCATCATCAGCAACCAAATTATCTGTTATATTTGGTCCTAGATGCAAACTAATTGGAGGAAATGGATTAGTATATAACACATCTTGGTTATCAATAATGACAGGCACATTTCTAACTTCCCCACTGAATGCTAAACCGAAAATTAGCATAATTACAATGGGAACGATTGACATAAGAGCGATAGTTCTCCTATCTCTTCGAAATTGATTCATAGTCCGAAAAGCTATTGCCATTGTTCTTCTGAGAGAAAAGTTTAGATTCTTCGGTTTCAGATCAACATTCTTCTTACTCATCGATAATCACTCCTTCACTAAGTTTGATGAATATCTCTTCAATACTATCAGCATTATGTTTATTCCTCAATTCTGATGGGGTACCTTCTGCAATGAGCTTACCTCCTCGCATTAAACCAATCCTATCTGCTCTTTCAGCTTCATCCATTACATGGGATGTAATAACTAAAGTTATCCCGTCTTCTTTTAGGGAATGAAAATACTTCCAGAAAAAAGTTCTAAGAACTGGATCTATACCTACTGTTGCTTCATCAAAGAAAACGATTCTTGGATTGTGAATTAATGCACAAGCGATACTAGTTCTTCTTTTCATACCACCGGACAGATTCTTTGCAAGAGCTTTTCTTTTCTCTTCTAATCTTAAAATATTAAGAAGTTCGTTAAAACGAGGTTCAAATTCAGCTTTGGTCATACCATAAATTCTAGAGAAAAACCTAACATTCTCTTCTAGACTTAAATCATAGAATATGGAGTAATCTTGTGGAGCTATTCCAATGTAATTTGAGATTATTCTTCGATGTTTGGGTACATTATACCCGAGAACGCGAATATTCCCTGAAGTAGGAAAGAGTGCCCCAGAAATCATATTTAGAGAAGTAGTTTTTCCACTACCATTTGCACCAATTAAAGCATATATTTCTCCTTTTTTGATTTTAAGATTTAGACCATCAACTGCCTTAACTTTACCTGTTTTGTATATTTTAACAAGATCTTGAGTTTCAATTACATACTCACTTTCAATAGCCAATTTATCACCTTCAAGTAGTAAACTAAACGATTACTACTACCATTGACAGTAGTAACAATAATAATAAATCTTTCTCACAACTACTACCAAAGAGAGTAGCGACAAATATATTCAACCATTCATGCCAAAATCTTAAGAGTTTAATTAATTATTATAATTCATGAAAGAAATGTCTTCAATTGTCAGAAAACATTTCAAGAACTTCGAAATAAAGAATATGATAGAATGAAATGGACCTAGAAAAAACGTTAAGTTAATCCACCTAATTTAAGTACAATGACCAGAAATTATTTACACACAATTTCATAGGTCTTTTCTTTATTTGTTTAGTATTTTATTTGATGAAATCTGAGATTCATCTCAGCAAATGTTTCGTTTCACACAACTTTTCATAATATAGAAATTTCAAATATTCATCTGTATAGGAGGTTATTCAAATCTTTGCAGTTGGGACTAACATATTTATTTGGTTGAAATTGTTGTTTGAGAATAAACTAGATATTTCTTGGAAAAAACTTCCTCATGTTTTTGTAATAACTTTTATAATTATACTTTTTACACCTCTAGCCATAATTGAAAGATTGCTTGTTTGGAGAAAACTAGGTGAAGTTGAACTGAAACATCAGCCAATATTCATACTTGGACATTGGCGTCAAGGAACAACATTTCTACATGAACTCTTTAACTGTAATCCTGACTATGAATTCATGGCACTTTTTGAGAGTGTATTTCCTAATCACTTTCTCTATTCTTCTTCGTTTTTAAGATGGTTTCTTAATCTTTTTCTTCCCGAAACAAGACCTCAAGATGACTTGAAAATTACTTCTGATTTACCTAGTGAACATGATTTTGCAATCGCTAACCTAAGCTCTATGTCACCCTATTCCGGAGCATATTTTCCTAATAACCAGGATGCTTACAACAAGTATGTTACTCTTGAGGGATTATCTGAAAAACAAATTGGGAAAATAAAAAGTAGTTTTAGATACTTGATGAAAAAATTGATAGTTAAGAAAAAATACAAAAGATTAGTTCTAAAAAGTCCTGTTGATACTGCTCGGGTTGGATTCCTGTTAGAGCTGTTTCCAGACGCGAAATATATTCATATTACTCGTAATCCCTACGAAGTTTACTACTCAACAAAAAGAATGCACCAGAAATTAGTTCCTATTTTTCAGCTTCAAGAGGGATATCCAGATCTGGATAAATTTGTTCTTGAGATATATGAAGGAATGTATACTAAGTTCTACAAAGAAGTAGATTTAATACCTAAAGAAAATTTCATCGAAATTAGATATGAAGAATTCATAGCAAATCCGGTAGATGAAATGGAAAAAATATATGATTCTTTATCACTACCAAGATTTAATGAAGCTAAGCCATATATTGAGAATTATATTGAAAAAAATAAGGGCTACACTCCTAGCAAATACAACATTCCACCTGAAGAAAAGAAAAGAATTTTCACACGATGGCAAAATATTTTCGAAAAGATGAAATATGAAAAAGCGTTCATCTAAAATTTAATAAGGTTTAGAAAGTAACTTAGTATTTGGTTGTAATTACAATGTTTGCTGTTGGTGCAAACTTTAGAACATGGATGAGGTTATTGATTGAGAATCAGTTTAACCTATCTCTAAAAAGAATACCACAAATTTTCTTTATCACTCTACTTGTAGTATTTTTCACTCCTTTTGGTTGGATAGAAGCTTTGCTTTTCAATCGTAAAGTAAAGAATATAAAATTAGAAAAAGATCCGCTCTTCATTCTAGGTCACTGGAGAAATGGAACAACCTTTCTCCAAGAATTACTTATTCGAAACCCCAATCATAATTGTATGACTGTGTTCGAATCAATCTTCTCCAATCATTTTCTGTATTTTGAAAAACTGATGAAATGGCTACTTGGTTTGTTTTTACCAGAAACTAGACCTCAAGATGATGTTAAATTTGGTGTAGATTCACCACATGAACATGAGATTGCAATTGCCAATCTGTGTTCAATGTCTCCATTCTTGGGGGGTTATTTCCCTTTGAATGTTGAGTTCTACGGTCGATATGCTTTATTTAAAGGCTTATCTCAGAATCAAATAAACAAAATCAAATTTTATACAGACTATGTTATCAAAAAACTTTATCTGAAAAAAGGGAACAAATTACTAATTCTGAAAAGTCCATTTGATACAGCAAAAGTTGACCTTCTTATAGATCTTTATCCCAACGCCAAATTTGTTCATATTTATAGAGACCCATATGAGGTATTCTTTTCAACAAAACGATTGCATGAAAGAACAGGTAAACTCCTTAGATTACAAAAAGGGTATCCAGATCTAAATAAGTTTATTCTCAATTCTTATAGAGATATCTATGAGAAATATTACAAAGACAAAAAACTAGTTCCAAAACATAATTTAGTTGAAATCAAATATGAAGATTTCATAGCTGATCCTATAACTTTCATAAAGCAGATTTATGATAAACTTAATCTCGAAGGTTTTGAAGAAGCTTTACCTGAAATTGAAGAATATCTTACAAGTGAGAAAGACTATGAAAGACATAAGTATAACATTTCGTTAAAAGACAAACAAATGATTTATTCTTATTTGCACACAATAATTGATAAAATGGGATATAATAAACCAAAACAAGCTTAAGAATACAATTATTCAAACTTTTGACAGTTTGAACAGATATAGTTGTTTGTGTCAGCAACACTTATTTTTTTCAATTTTAGTACTGCAGTTTGGACAAGTTTTCCTGCACTTTTTGAACTAATTATTCTCTCACATTCACTTCTCAGGAGGGATAGTAACAAAATATCTACCTTCAGTATGAGAACCTCGCAGCTTCCAGATACTAAAACCAACTCCAAAACATGAAATCTTAGGATCGGGTTCTATTTTAATGAAAACAAGTTCTTCATTTTTCTTAAAATTAATATCTGCAATTATCAATTTCAGAATTCTCTTCTCAAAAAAAATTTCAATTATATCCCTTGAATTTAATGGGACTAATTTAGCAATACCATTCAATGTAATTGTACCTGAAGGGACAAAACGTAAGTGATGATGCGGAAAAGGAATAATGAAAGATATTTTCGGATTATTCTTGATGTTTCTTATTTTCTTATATTTCTTTGAAGTTAGAAGATATAAAGCAAATTCAGCATCAGGTTTTGAAACTGCATATAGAATTCCTGTTGTATGAGGAGTCCCATCTAAATTCAAAGTATTAAGTATTCCAAATGTTTTTTTTCGTATTTCTCGCTCAATAAAAGAAAAGCTGAACTTAGTCATAGACAAACATCTTCACCCACAATTAGAGAAATTACAAAGAATATAAGCATATTTCATCTTCCTTCTGCTTAAATGACTTTTTAAAGTAAAAACTAAATACAAATACAATGAATAAAATGAATGAAAAAACTAAGCAATTATTGGAGGAATTAATGGAAAGGCCTTACTCAGCATATCTAGCGACGATTGATGAAAATGGTTTTCCATCCATAAGAACTGTTTTCAATTTGCGATGTAAAGAGAAATTTGCTCATCCTGCTAAAGTAATTAAAGAGTATGACGATAATCCTTATACTATCTATATATCTACTAACACTTCTTCAGTCAAGATGAAACATATCTTAAATGACCAGAGAATTGCTTTGTATTTCAGTATTCCAGACGAAGTTAAAGGAATCATGTTACAAGGGAAAGCTGAAGTATTGGAAGATAAGGAATTTAAAAAGAATATTTGGATGGATAATTGGAAAATCTATTACCCATTAGGATATGATGATCCTGATTTTACAATTCTCAAACTAAAGCCTAAGATTCTGAGAGGATGGTTCAGAGGACCCCATAAACACAAATTTACTGATTGATTTTTTGTTCAATTTTACAAATAGATTTCAAACAGCTTTATTAGGAGAAATGAGATAGAGCACCTATGACATCCAGAAAGGAAATAGATGTTAAGGATGTATGCATTGATTTACTAGAGATAGCAGATATTAATTTTCTAACAAATTTACAAGGTTTAAAACCGGAAGATGTAGAAGTTAAAGCCCACTCTGAAATAAACTCAATCAAAACAATAGTAAGACATTGTGTCCGACAAATGGATAGGACTATTGAAACTTATACAAATAATAGAGTAATGAAAGATCAAAAGGAGTATTCATTCAAGGAAATAATAGATATGTATCTTCAAATCTCTCAAACTTTCTTTGGAATGCTAAGAGAATTTCCACTAGAAGCATATAATGATAATCCTGGAGGAACTGGGGAAATCCTAAATAAGAGGATACAAAGGATAGCCCTTCACTACCTTGGACATACTGGTCAAGTCGTTCTCATCAGAAAAATGCTAGGAAGAGGAATTGCAGGTGCTTATAGTTTTGTTAAAGCAATGTCAATACCTACTAGAAAGAAAATTAGAAAAGAATGGCTAGAATGGTGGTCTGAAAGTAAAGAAGATTTTTCCTAATTTTAATCCACAGATAAAGTAATTTTATTCTAAAGTAAAGGTTTTAAATGCAACTTTTTGCATTCTCTTGTTATGTCTCAACAAGAGCAAGTATTCAATAATATACTCATATCAGAATTCGAAGAAGCTGCTAAAGAACAATATGTAAAAGTTTCAGATGGTTCTGAAATTAGAATCTTAACAACTAAAGCTCTTAAAGGAGAAGTAAATGGATATACTCTTTTACTTATTCCAGGCTGGGGTACAGTTGTACCAGGTTGGGAAGAAGTCCTCATGGAAGCTATCAATGATTTTGATATCCTCTACATTGAATCCAGAGAAAAAATGTCTTTTCGTCCAGGGCAAGGGAAAATCAAAAATGATATAGAAAGACTTGCTTTGGATGTTCGGGAGATTATAGAATATCTAGAAATTGATCAAAATAAAATGGTAACTCTTACTTCTTCTTTCAGCACTTTAACAATTGCAAATCTTCTGGGTTCTAAGAAGATTAAACCAGCTTTATCGGTTCTCATTGGACCTGTATTTCAATTTAATATGCCTTCAGCAACTAGATACGTAACGCATATTGTACCTCTCTTCCTCGTTTCTATGACTAAACCAATATGGCGGTGGTGGGTTAAGAAATTCAAAAGCGAGGATCCTGTTCAAGCGGCGAAGTATATTAGATCTTTAGATGAAGCTGATTTTAAGAAGTGGAAAGCCGTTGCAAAAAGAGTTTGTTTTACTAAGGTTTGGGATTTATACAGACAAATAGAAGATAATTATGTTGTAGTCATAGGAATGGAAACTGATAAAATGCATACTATTAAACAATCAAAAGACATAACTGCAGCGATCCCTAATGCAGAATACATAGATATGGGTACCAATCGAGCTACACATTCTGCAGAAATGATAAAAGTTATTAGAGAATTAATGAAGAAAATATCTTAATTTTCCAGAACTGAAATTCTAGTTTATTTCTTTTAGTTCAAGAAACTTACTAACAGACATGTAAGCTTCTTTTTCAAGTAGTCTTAGTGTTTTATTCTGCTTTTCTTGAAGATATTTATCTATGTAAGGTGTGACAACTTTATCTAAATCCAATTTACTTCTCTCTTCATTACTCATTTGGGAGATATCTTTTGAGAAAGAATTCAGATAGTTCGCAGCTAAATTGAGTTGCCTAGTTTCGTACTTTGAGCTTTTTATGAAAAAACTCTTTAGATAAGCTAAGCGATGTAGAACCTCTGCAATCATTAGATTGGTCTCAATTCTCCCTTCAGGAACATATCTCTTCGAAGTATAATCTATTTTTAATTCATACCCAAGTTTATATCCCCTAATCTCAGGCCATATCAACCCTAGTTCTTCGAGCTTGGTTGAATCAAGATTACCATATTTATCTTCATTTCCATAAAGTTCCTTATATTTGTGGTAGTATTTGGGGAAATGATCTTGGAGAGCTTTCATGAATTGGTTTTTGTTTCTCCCAGGTTTAAGAGTTAAACCCCAACAGTATATGAATTCTGCTCCCACATCTTTACCTGTTTTATAGATTGAATTCATGTTTTCAACAGTATCGCCTATAAAAGGAAGAGTAGGATAGAAATAGATCCCAGAATGTATTCCTTCATCTCTTAACTTTTCGATAGCTTCGAATCGCTCTTGAGATGTACTAGCATTAGGTTCAAAGATTTTCTGTTTTTTCTCATCAGCTAAAGTTATCGTGAAGCTTGCACAAGCATAGCTTTCTTCATTGATTTTTTTTAATAGATCCAAATCACGAAGAATTAGTTTATTTTTGGTGAGGAAGAAAACAGGAATCTTATAATCATAAGCTATTTGCAGAAGCTTTCTAGTCATTTTTACTTCTTTTTCAACTGGTTGGTAAACATCACAAACTCCACCACCGATGAATAGAACAAACTTCTTTGTTTTAGAAGAATCTGCAGATTCTCTCAAATTTGGGAAGTAATCTACCAGTGTGGATGTTTTTTCTCGGTTTACTGGAAATAAGCCTTGTTTCTTAAAATAAAGTTCTAATAATTCTGGAGCATTTTTCTTTACTCTAATTCTCTGACCAAAATCGTCATGCATGTAATAACTTTCAGATTTACCATCACAATAAACGCAATCATGTTCACACCCTTGATATGGATTAAGATAGACTTCAGCCCATGAAAACAGTGATGTTCTTGCAGTTCGAACTAGTGATTTTGCATCATATTCTTCGATTATCATAATACGACCATTTTAAGTCAAGTAAGGTTTCATTATAAGAATATGACAATGGGAATAATAATATTACTAAAAAGAAAAATTATTTTTATATTGAAAACATACATTTAACATAACTTGAAAAACTGAAGAATTGTGTGATATTATACAAGTGAGAGTTAGCTATGGAAGACAAGATCATTATTCAGACATCTGTAAGGAATCTAGTGGAATATGTACTCAGAAAAGGGGATATTTCATATGGATTCTTCAGTCAGTCTAGATTGGTCGAAGGGACTAAAGTACATCAGAAGATTCAAGGTTCAAGAGGGAAAGATTATCAGAAGGAAGTTCATATTGCTGAAGATATTATAAGAAAAAATGCAATTATAAGTCTTAGAGGACGTATTGATGGTGTTTTTGAGAAAGAGGGTGTGACTTTCATTGAAGAAATTAAAAGCACATCACAGAATTTTATCGGTCTATCAAAAGAATCAAATGAGAACTATTGGGCTCAAGCAAAATTCTATGCTTTTCTGTATGCTAGAAAACACAAGATGGAAGAAATTAACGTTCAACTGACATATTATCAAATCAATACCAAACAGATCAAATTATTTACAATTAGGTACTCTCTCCAAGAACTCGAAAAGTTCTGTTTAAACATCATTGATCAATATTTAGAATGGGCAGTTACTTTGTCAAATTGGCTGAAAAAGAGAAGTTCGAGTATCAATAATCTATCTTTCCCATTTCCATCTTTTCGAAAAGGTCAGGAGAAGATGATTAAAATTGTTGAAGAGGTTCTTTCAGAAAAGAATAAGCTTCTATGTCAAGCTCCTACAGGAATAGGTAAAACTATTGGAGCTGTTTATCCTTCAATAAAACTACTTAGAACTAGCTTTGACTCAAAAATCTTCTATCTCACAGCAAAAACGACTACAAGATTTATAGCAGAAGAAACATTGGATATACTTAGAAAAGCAGGTTTGAGTTTGAAATCTGTTTCAATCACTGCTAAAGCAAAAATCTGTTTTAAAGAGAAAGACATATGTGACCCGAATTACTGTGAGTATGCCAGAGGACACTTCAATAGAGTAAATACAGCTATCAAAGATATTTTTAAGGAAGAAGCTTTTACAAAGTCAATAATTGAAAAATATGCTAGGAAACACAAAGTATGTCCCTTTGAGTTGTCTTTAGATTTAGCTCTCTGGTCTGATTGTATAATCTGTGATTATAATTATGCATTTGACCCAAGGGTTTTTCTCAAACGTTTCTTTGCTGAAGAAAAAGGAGATTATACTTTCTTGATTGATGAAGCTCATAATTTGGTGGATAGAGCCAGAAAGATGTTCTCAGCAGAACTTCTGAAAAAACCCATTCTGAAACTAAGAAGAGCAACTAAAGAGGTAATACCAGAAATCTCCAAAATTCTGAATAAAATCAACCAATATATGATTAAAATTAGAAAAAAATGTGAGGAGAAAGAACATTTTTACATTGTTCAGAAAGAACTACCAGATGAAGAACTTCTCAAGATGTTAAGAGAATTCTCAAACTTAACTTCAGATTGGTTGGAGTTGAACATTCCTACTGATTTCAGAGAGGAATTGTTAGAGTTGTTTTTTGATGTTAGAAATTTCTTGCGTGTTGCAGAAGAATATGACAGTTATTATGTAACATACTTTAGGAAATATAGAAGCAACGTGATGATTAAATTATACTGTATAGATCCATCAAAATTGTTAAAGAAAGCCCTCAATAGAGGAAATACAGCAATTTTCTATTCAGCCACTTTAACACCTTTGGATTATTTTGCTTATCTTCTTGGTGGAGATAAAGGAAGCACTAAGATGCAGCTACCATCACCCTTTCCAAAGGAAAATTTAGCTCTAATGATAGAAGATCATATCTCTACTAGATATGTTGATAGAGAACAATCTTACAAAGAAGTAGCTGATCTCATTCTTAGAGTGACTAAACCTAAGATAGGAAATTATCTGATTTATTTTCCATCATATGTGTATTTAGAGAATGTTTTAGAGGAGTTCGAGGAAGTTAAGGAAGAAGCTGAAATCATTGTTCAAACTAAAGGAATGACAGAACAGCAAAGAATAGAATTTTTGGAAAAATTCTCAAATTTTGGAAAGACAACACTAATTGGATTTGCAGTGATGGGAGGAATATTTGGAGAAGGTATTGATCTCATTGGTGAAAAATTGTCTGGTGCAGTTGTTGTAGGAGTAGGATTACCTAAAGTAAGCCTAGAACAAAATCTCATAAAAGACTATTTTGATGCAGAAAATGGCAAGGGATTCTTATTTGCTTATACTTTTCCTGGAATGAATAAGGTGATGCAAGCAGTTGGTAGGGTTATTAGAACTGAAAAGGATCAAGGAGTTGTTCTTCTAATTGGGGACAGATATTCAACAAATACCTATACAAAGCTATTTCCTGAAGCATGGCAGAATATTAAGCTAATAAACAATAAAAAACAGTTATCTAAAATGATAGAAAGTTTTTGGGAAGAATAATATTAAAGTTCTCCACGCAAGTAATGTTGAATCGCTTCTGTCTGAGTACTCTTTATGATTTCGCTGACTAAGATCTGAAAAGCATCATTAACATTGTCTCCAAATTTAGCAGAAGTTTCAATGTAAGGGATGTTATATCCACTCCAATTTGAGAGGGATTTCGCGTATTTCTCGCCATATTCAGCAGGAATGGTATTATATAATGAACCACGTAAATCGTTTTTATTCCCAATTAAAACTAAAGGAACTTTTCTATTTTGATTATTCTTAAGTAATTCTCTAACCCAATCTGAAAGGTTCTCATAAGAATCAGGACGAGTTAAATCAAAGACTAGAAGAGCACCTCTAACTCCTTTGTAAAATCCTTCACGAACAGCTGAAAATCGAGGTTGACCAGCAAGATCCCAGATAATTAATGTAACTTCGTAGTCATCAACATGCATCACTTTGGTAGCGAAATCAGCGCCTAAAGTCATTTGATAATCGCGATCGAATCCTTCTCCTATAAAATTTTTCCGTAAACTCGTCTTTCCGACCGCGCCTTCACCAAGTAGCGCTATTTTAAACTTCTTTGTTTCCAGTTAAGTCACCATGCTTTTTATTCTAATTAATACTAGTAATTGAAATCTATTATATGCCTTTTGGTTGGTTAAGAATACTATCTGTATATGTTTGGCGGATTTCACTTATTTTTCCGACAAAAACCTTATGTGTGTATGTTTCCACGCATATAAGCTAAATTACTCTAGTGTTCTTTTTTCTACACACTTGCATTACATTTGGTTGAAAAAATGCGTCTTTACCTATATCTCAATTCAAAACAGGAGAGTTCTAAGTTGATTTCATTTTTCTTAAGAAAAAAAAGAAGGAAGGTTTTCCTTTTTACTTCTTTACTGGGAAGTATAAAATGAATGGGATTTTATTTCCATCACTTATTTTAGGGCTAGTATTTTCTTCCAAACATTGATGTGGTGCAAATTTGTATTCTTTACTTTCCTTAACCCAGTCACCTAGTTCTTTCCAAGCTCTTCCCAAATCATCTATTCCAACACAACTCGTAGTTACGAATAAGCCTTCAGGAATTGTTTTAACTGTCAAATTACCATCAACTTCAAAATCATCATCAATGGTCATCCAAAATTCATAACCATATGGATTTTCTTTGTTAATGACAAACTTTCCACTTTCTTTATCATATTTTGGATCTGGATTATTGAAACCGAATACTCTATGCTTTTCTGGTTCATCATATAGACCTTGGGGTTCAGCCCATGAATACAATTTTTCCCCTGCTTTTGGTTCAGGATCACCTAAAAATTCACCCATAGCGTGAAAGGATACAACTTTCATTTCCGGTAAATTTACTATTTTGAAATCATTTTCTTTAACCATTTTTATTTCACTACCTAATACTGTGTATTTATTGATTAGCGCTTCATAGCGTAATCTAAGGGTTTCAAGCTTTTCCTGTTCTCTAACTTTTATTTCTAGAAAGATTTTAGCTGAACTTGTAAGAATATCTTCTCCATCAAAAGAAATCTGGTATAAACCTCTTTCTCTTTTTTCAACTAAACCACAATCAACTAAAGTTGTAAGGTGGTTAGCTAGTGAAGTTTTAGCAATTCTCAGTTTTTCTTGTAGATCACTAAATTCCATAGGTTCAGTTAGCAATCTAGCGAGTATTTCTAGTCTTATAGGATGATCTAATGCTTTATGGAGATTAGATATTTCTTCTAAAGATTCGAGAATAAACAACTGAATTGATTCTTTGTTATGGAAAGGCATGTTACCCATACTGTATCATCTCTTGTGTATTCATAAGCTTGGGTTAGTGAATAGATGAATACTAGAATAGATGAACATATGAATAAATACGTTTTGCACAAATTTTCCATCAACTGAAAAACTAATAAAGCCTTTTTCTTTCTGAGACTTGATACTATGTCAAAAGAAAAGATGAAAGGTATTTCGGTTAAGAAAAGTGAGGACTTTTCTAGATGGTACACAGAACTAATACAAAAAGCAGAACTAGCAGATATACGATATAACATTAAAGGTCTTGTTCCTTATAGAGCTTGGGCTTCTGTCTCAATAAAACGAATGTATGATAAATACGAAAAATGTCTCGAAAAGAAGGGGCATCTGCCATTAATAATGCCTACTTTGATACCAGAAAGTAATTTCTTACTGGAAGCAGATCACGTTAAAGGCTTTTCACCTCAAGTTTTCTGGGTTACACACGGTGGAGAGAAGAAACTAGAAGAAAAACTTGCTTTAAGACCAACTAGTGAAACTGCTCTTTATCAAATGTATTCGCTATGGATAAGAAGTTACAATGACTTACCTTTCAAGAGATATGTCTCTGGACAAGTTTTCAGATTCGAAGGTGGGGACACCAGAGCTTTCTTCCGAGCCAGAGAGTTTCATTGGATCGAATCTCATGATGTTTTTGCAACAGAAGAAGAAGCTAGACAACAAGTCATTGAAGACATGGAAACAACATATGAAATGCTTCAAGATGAGTTTGCTATTCCAATAATCTTCTTCCAAAGACCAGAATTCGATAAGTTTGCTGGAGCGGTTCACACATATGCAGCCGATGCGTTAATGGATTCAGGAAGAGTATTACAATTACCTTCAACACATTTGTTAGGGCAAAATTTCTCTAAACCATTTAATGTTACATTTATGGACGAAGACAATGAAGAGAAATATGGATACATCACTTGCTATGGACCAGCAATAAGTAGAATTTATGGAGCAATGATTGCTTTACTTGGAGATGATCAAGGTTTAGTACTTCCATGGGACTTAGCGCCTATTCAAATTGTAATAATACCTATTTACAGAGCTGATACCAAAGAACTGGTTTTAGATAAAGCCAGAGAATTAACTCTTCTTATTACTGACCTCATTGATAATGCATACATCAAACTTGATGATAGAGACTATGTAAGTCCAGGAGAAAAATTCAATGAATGGGAATTAAAAGGAGTTCCTCTTAGGATTGAAATAGGTCCTAAGGACATAGAAAATAACCAAATTGTAGCTGTAAATAGGATTTCCGGAGAGAAGATAAGAGTAAAGCAAAATAAGCTGAATAATTATATAGAAAATTACTCCAAAAATTTCACTAAACTGCTGAAGGAGAAATATTCTATTCAATTTGATTCACAAGTGGAAATAGCACATACAGTCGAGGAAGTCAAGAAAGCTATTGGTGAAAATAAGATTGCTTGTACTGGATTCTGTTCAATTGATCTTGATGGAGAACCATGCGCTGAAATTATTGAAAAAGAAGTCAAGGCTCAAGTAAGAGGTAAGAGAGTTGATGCTGAAACTCACAAATTCGAAAAATGTGTAGTTTGTGGTGGTCCAGCTCATGAAACAGTTTATATAGCAAAAAGCTACTAACTTTCTTTTTATTTTTCTTTTATTCAAAAAAAGTCATATATTCATAAGAAATTTCTATACAGTGAATATTTTGCTTGCGACCCAAGTTAGAGCTCTTTTATCTAAGAACACAATTCAAAAACAGATATCTAGAAGGGGCTTAAACCACGAAATCACATATACTGCCCCAAGTCCAGGAATTTACGATCAACAGTGGTTTTGGGATTCGTGTCTTCATAGTTTAGTTTGGTCAGAATTAGGAGAACAATCTAGAGCTATTCAAGAAATTACCAGTTTAATACTTGGGATGGATGACAAACAATTCATTCCACACATGATCTTTTGGAAAAAAATTAAGAATATTTACTGGTGGATTTTTGATAAACTATATCCAACTGATCTTTACTCTGAGTTGATTCAACCACCTTTAATTGGATATACAGTTCTTAGATTAGCAGAAAAAGGCACAGAATTAGAGAAAGAAATTATTGAGGGCATTCTTTCCCATTATACTTACTTAGCTAAAGTGAGAGGCCCAGAAAAGATGAATTTAATTTCAATCATTCATCCTTGGGAAAGCGGTTTAGATTCATCCCCTAAATTCGATTTAGAATTAACCAATAAGAGATTGATGCGATTTCATCAATGGAAACGTATGAGAGCACTCCTGAAAGAATCAGCTAAATATGAGTGGAATCAAGAAATTATCGCAAAAAAATCTACCTTTAGAGTAAAATGTGTTTTAACAAACACTCTATATGCGTTTGGAATGGAAGCTTTTAGCGAGGTTCTAACCAAATACAACCTTAAAGATGCTGCTAGAGAATTGAAGGAAAAATCACAAGCTGTTTTAGATAGTTTGATACAAAATTCTTGGAATGAAAAAGAGGAACTTTTTTTTGATATAAATTTGAATGCAAGTGAAAATAAACAAATCCATGTTAATACAATTACAACCCTACTACCTCTAATGTTGAATATTCCAAAGGACATCAAAGATAGTCTGATAGCTCACTTAACCGATAGAACAGAATATTGGTCAACTTATCCAGTACCAACTGTGTCAATGAACGAGCGATCCTTCAATCCTAACAACATCCAGTTACTATGGAGAGGATCTACTTGGGTTAATACTAACTTTTTCATCTGGAAAGGATTGAAAAAGCATAATGAAAATATTTTAGCTGATGAACTTGCTCAGAAAACAAGAGAACTAGTCGAAAAGTCAGGATTTAGAGAGTTTTATAATCCAATAACGGGTGGGGGTGGAGGAGCTAATAATTTTGGATGGTCGACACTTATTCTTCTAATGAGTAAATGAGGATACTGTAAGAAATCAGAGACTTCCTTTCAACCAGATAATAAAACCTAAAACAATTAATAATTGACCAGAAATGTAGGTAAACATTGTTATTAATCTTTCATATCTGAATTTTTTAACAAATCTCCCTATCCCATTAAATAGATCAGAAACTGCAAATAACCAAACTCCGAGATACAAAATTATGGCCCCTATTTGATAATTGGACCATCCTTCAGGTAGAAACAGAAATGTTGAACTGATACACACTAAACAAATAACAAAGATATAAGCTGTAACAGCTTTAGTCATCTTTCCTGTGTTTTTAGTTATGTAAGGATGTGCAATTGAAGCTGCACCAACAAATGGTAAAGCTAAGAACATACTCCACCATTGCCAGAAAATAAATCCTCTAGCATTGATAATAAAAACCACGATATATGAAATATGCCCTAACAAAAAGGCACTAAGACCAAGTTTCAACCCGAGAAGTTTCTTTTCAGGATCTGGTATCATTAAGAAAACATCCCCTAGAAATCCAAAGACTAAAGCTATTACAAACCAAACTTCATACACTGAAAAACTCAAAAGGGACGATACAAAAAAAGCTAATAAAAGTGGCATCAATAATGGTTTTGTTATCAATCTAGCTAGAACAAATTTATCTTTTCCAAAATCAACTAAAAGTTCTCCAAGTAAATGTATTAAAGAGATAAAAGCAAATATGATAAGCAGGATAAGACTCGCTATTTCCATTTAATCTCAAAACAAAGAAGAATGAATAATTTAAAAAACTATGCTCATCTTTCAAATATCCTCTGGAAGATGAATAGCAATTCTACAAACTTCTCCTCCATGTATTACAGATTCAAGAACTTCTACCTTAACTTCTTTCTGTAGAATATCTTCCCAAATGCCTTTATAAAATCCTGCACCACAGTAGCAGTATTGTTCAGGAAGAACATTGTTTTCTTTATCAAGGACATCACGTATTCTTGGACAGTGACAAAAGATTGAACGCTTCTTTATAGGGTCAGATTCTTCAAACCATTCCGTGATATATGCACTTTTGGGAATTTTTGTAGCAATAATTTTGTTACCATGCAATTTACCAGCTGCTCCCATTCCTCTACTAAGAATCTCTTCCTTATACTTGTCTTCGATTTTTAGATTTGTTTCCATAAAACTTCCAAATTCATTCTGAAACTCTTGATGAACAAGTTTCAAGTCCTTGGTTTCAGCATATAATTTCTGATATTTCTCTAATGATTTCGTAGAATAACGACATGCACAACCCGTCATTATATTGATTTTTTCTTCATCATTAACAAGTTCAGAGAGTCTATGCATGGCTTCATTAGACCAATCAAAAACTTCTTGCCTAGTTGACTGGGCGGAGATTTCTTCGCTCCCTTTCATTACAGAAGTTCTAATTTCACTCCCAGCTATTTCTTTGATGCAGCTGGAGAATTTGATAAGCCAGTACTTATCAAAATCAAATTCCTCTGACATTAGTATCGATTTTCTGATTATAAAGAAGCTTATAATCTTATCTCTTCCCTTTTGGAAAAAACCTTATTAACCCCCACTCAACATCAGATTCATGCTCCCTTTAATTCAGCTTTATTCTATACTTGAAGAGGAAAGATCACATATTTTGGAACGATTCACCAAAGTAGCGAAGAAACATTTCAGCTTTAAAGAAACTAAAGGAACATGGAGTTCTGAATTGATTTTTAGACACATTTTAATGAGTAATTATTGGTTACTTCGCAATCTTCCAGGTGGAGAAGAATTAACACCACCAGCAATAGCTCTTAATCCGGGTCAAGAATCAAGTAATGATGTTAGTATTGATCATCTTAGAGATGCTTTCCTTCTTGTTTCTGACATTATCAAACAGAGACTTTCATATTTACAATCTGAGGAAGAGGAAGAAATAATAGAGACATTCAGAGGAAAAAAACCTCGTCAAACAGTTATTCTGGGTTTTATTTACCATGAACTTAGACATTTAGGTCAAATAACTTGGCTATTCAAACGATCCACTGGATGGACAGATAAAGAAATCTATTCGAACTAAAATCAAATTCAGTAGAAGCAATTTCTGTGGACAACACTTTTTTTTGTGAAAACGCATGATAATGTTATGAATGAAATTTCTGTGTGTTTAACATTCGATGTAGATGCTGAAAGCTCTCAGATCAGAAAAGGAGAAGATCCTGTCAGAATCTCAAAAGGGCAATTCGCAATACAGAGAGGAGTGCCAAGGATTTTAGATTTGCTAAAAAAATATAA
>JAGLXK010000278.1 GCA_023132955.1 Candidatus Heimdallarchaeota archaeon | reverse complement strand
TGAAACGGTTGACGGAGTTGGTGTGTTTATAGATTTAGCTATATATTGGGTTCCTTCTAAATCGATATAAGGACTAAGCCCGACAGCGTAATAAAGCCAAATGTAATCACCGTAAAGACAATAACTAAACATACTTCCATAATCAAATTCAACTACTACAGTAAAGGTATTCCCTATTCTGACTTCAGAAGGATGTTCTATATTAGTCAAAGTCACGACTGCTTGTGTATAAGAAACAGTTAATAGCAGACATAGTGCTATTGCGCTAATTAAAGCTGCTTTTGTTCTTTTTAATTTCATTTTTTACTCAACTCGTCTTTTTTATTTCCTACGTCTTATTGTATACATTACAGATAAAGCAATTAACACCACAGCACCACAACTGCCTAAGATAATATACAAGGTCGTCTGGTCTTCTTTTATATCTGCTTCCTCACCCTGGTATAGAATATCAACTTTATGTACTTTGGATGGCTTTTCTATAATGTTTGACTCTCCAAATTTATACCATTGATAAATAATTTTGAAGTATACGGTATCGTTCTCATCAAGGTTACCTTCAGGTATCGTGAGAGATACTATCTCTGGTCGGGGATCATAGTTAAGAATATCGTCAAGAGGATCATAAGATACTCTATATAATCCTTCTACTATGTCTTTTTGGGTATCATAGTCTAAATGAACATAGTCTAAGCTTTGTACACTTGCACCAGTACCCCAGATGAATAAGACACTAACTTCGATAGGAAGGTTTTGCACTTCTATCTGGTTCGCGTATGATACACCATCATAGATGAGATCGACAGCAGCTTTAGTGCCGAGACTAAAACTGAGAATAAATAAGCAGATCAGCATTGTGCTGAATAAGATTGTTTTTGTTTTTCTTTTTGTTTTTAAATTCATTTTTTTCACCTTTTTATTTTTTTATCTTTTCGATTCTTGAGCTTTGAAAACTTCTACCCACGACCATACTAGCATAGATGCAATTGCAATAAACAGTAAAGGTTTAGTGATGTTTTTCAGCCATTCAGCCATCCCCTGGGCTGTTACGGTAGAAATTATTATAACTATAAGAAACATTAAAACCCACAAACCTGAGAATGTGACAGCAAATTTGATGGGAATTACTTTCTTTCCTTTGAGGATCAGAACTGAAGGAATGATGAAAATCGTTGATATAAGAACTAGTCTCTCATCAATTAACCTGTAAAAATCTGTTCTCATTAGCTCGACTATATCAGGCTTCCAGTTCCAGAAGACTAAATAAAAAATTATGAAACTACCAATTACATAGATCAACCCGAAAAAAATCTTTCCAGGTTTCTTTCTTAGTTTCATGGTAGATCACTTTATTTTGAACGTTTAATTTTTGAGAATAGCTTTGTTGCTGAACCTCTAAAGAATTTAGCATAAACTACTGCAGCTGCTATGATAGATAAGATGACAATAATTGCTGTAGCTGAACCTCCAGTCAAAAGATTAAAGTCAAACCAAGCCATAGCAGGTTTCATAGTTGCAAATAATGTAGCAAGGATTAAGGTAGCTAAGTATGCTGTTCTCCTTTTGAGAGTATTTCTCTGTTTTCGCATTTTTCTTTACACCTCTTTTTTCTAAAAAAATAATAAGAGGGTAAATTTACCCTGCTACAACACCACCTAACGTTGCAAAGACGTATATAACAAGCACAATTACGAAGGTAATCAAACCCATTATAAGCGACACGGAGGTTGTGTTCTTTTGTTTTCTAGTAAAGTATCTGGTAATACCACCAACAACAACTAAACCTAGAGCTGCAAACAGACAAGCTTCTAACCAGAAAATCTTCAAGAGTCCAACTACTTCCGCAACTTCAGCAGGTAGTAACATGGTGTATAAAGCACCTAGACCTAGACCAAAAGCACTACCAGCAAAATC
>JAGLXK010000277.1 GCA_023132955.1 Candidatus Heimdallarchaeota archaeon | reverse complement strand
TTACTCAGATGCCTCAACGAAAATTAAGCGAACTAAGAAAGAATAAAATTGGCTTTGTTTTTCAAGATATTTTTCTCATAGATAAAATATCTGCTCTTGATAATGTTCTCTTACCTCTTTTGCCATATGGTATTAAGAAATCAGACAGAGAACGAGCAATAGAACTTCTCAAGATTGCAGGTCTTGAAGATCGTATGCATCATAAACCAGCTGAGCTTTCAGGAGGTCAAAAACAAAGAGTAGCTATTTGTCGAGCTTTGATTAATAACCCCCCAATTGTCTTAGCTGATGAACCCACAGGTAACTTAGATTCACAGACAGGTGGAGAAGTGTTAGAATTGCTTAGAAAGGTCAACAAGGACAAGGGTGTTACGATATTAGCTGTCTCCCATGATCCAAAACTCGCTGAATTTTCTTCTAGGGATGTAATGATAACAGATGGAGAAATTACTAGAGACAGGATTAATCCATTTAGAAACTAGCATAGAAAGTGATCATTTTGGAAGCTAACTCAAAAGATATAGTAGGAAAATATGAAGAAAGATTTATTAGAAGATTAGGGGAAGTAGCAATTCTTCTCCATCTTGCTAAATCTCCTGATGGTTCTCATGCTTACGAAATGCGTTCAAAAGCTTCTGAAATCCTTTTTGAGAAAAGGAATCTAGGAACGGCATTTCTTCAAAGTCATTTGGACATCTTATTTGAGATGAAGAAACTTTTTTTACAGTTTAAAACAGACAATTCAGCTTTTGAAGCAAGTAGAAAGAGTTTAAGAGAGAAAATAGATGATTGTCCTATTTTCAAATACAATCTAAGATTTAAACAAATGATTGAAGAAAACTACGAGATTAATCAAGAAGACTTGAATTATATTGACGATATAATTGAGGCTCTCGAAAGATCAATTAAGAACATAAAAGAAACTTCAGTGATTTGGAGCAATATCAGTGGGATATATCCTACAATAGAATCACTGGAAAAAAATGGTTTGATAGAATTTGTGAGAAAAGATTCAGAAGGTGATAGATTGAAGAAAATTTACTCTATAACAGAAATAGGTAGAGAATCTTTATCTAGAGTTATGGTTTCCCTTATGGATATATCTTCGTTCATTTTTGAATCAGAAAGAGAAAATATTTTCCATGGAACTGAAGGAATATTATCATCTAGATTGCTTCCCTTCCGAAAAGTTTTTCTCAAACTGTCAAAAGATTTATCTCCCGAATTCAAGAAGAAAATACATTCTTTCAAAGGAAAATCTCATGGTAGACCTTTTATTCATATGATGATGGATCAAGGACTAGCTAATCCAAGATTAAATGTTCTCATTAGTCATCCTGAGATGATAGACGAACACCTTAATGCTGCAGAATCTAAAGAAGACAGAAAAATGTTGAAATCTTTTATCAGAAATAGACTGCTGGAGAGGCGAAAAAAAATTGATAAATTATTGGATAGGTTATAAATGGCAACAACTACTATAGAAAAGGAAATCGACAAAAGTTATGATTATGATTTGCAAAAAACTCTTTTGAATAAATACAAGTCTGCTAATGGCTGGTTTTGGTCGGCTTTTTTACGCTACCCAATAATATATTTAGTTGCGTTCATTTTGCTTATGGGTAATACATATTTGGCTATTTGGACAATATCCATGATCGGTGTAGCAATAGACAAATTGATAATCGGAATAAATGCAGGAAATGCATTTTCACCAGAGTTTACTAGGGCTATAAGCTTAATGGTAACCTTTGTACTAACAAGTTGGGTAGCTTTAAGTCTCAATGTTTATTTGTGGGCATTAGCTTCATATAGAGTTCAAAGAGATATGAGACAAGAGTTTTATGAAGTAATTCAAAATCATTCGATGGCATTCTTCGATGAACATGATTCTGGCGTTATCCTTTCAATGGGTATGAACGAGATTGACCAGATTAGAATGGCTATTAATCCATCTGTAAGAATGCTATTAAGTTCAATGGCTACAATTATATTGACAACAGTATTTCTTTGGCAGATTGATCTATTAATTGGAGCTATTATGGCTGGAGCTTTTGTATTCTACATGATAATCGCCTGGTTTTATGCTAGAAAAGTAGGTCCAATACGAAAGAAACTAGCAACAGATTTAGCTGATCTTTCTGCTATTTCACAAGAAATGTTCAGAGGAGTAGATGTTGTTCGTTCCTTTGATAACCATGATAAAGAAATTGACAAGTTTAATACTAAAAGTGAAGAGTATGCTGAAGATATGAAACGTGAAGGATATCTTAGCGCATTTTACTGGCCCGCTTTAATCACAATACTAGCTGCTGCTGGTGTGTTTGTTTATGGACTATATATGGCTGTTATGGGACAATATTCTGTGGGGATGTTAATCTCTGCACTAGCTCTATTAATGTCGCTAAATAGACAAAACTTCATGATACCTATAAGATTGATTTCCTTACAAGCTGGTTTACAAAATTCAAAGAGGTTATGGAGCAAGATGGCTTTCAAAGATCCTCTAAGTGAACCAAATAAATATCAAGAAGGAGAATGGGATAAGGTTATATCTTTTGAAAATGTCACCTTTGCATATCCTGGAACTGAAAAGAAAGTTCTGAAAAATGTTTCTTTTTCAATTCCTTCTGGAGCGAGAGTTGCACTAATAGGCGGTCCTGGATCAGGAAAATCTACAATTCTGAAATTGCTCCTTAGATTATATGATCCATCCGAGGGAGAAATAGAAATTAATGGAACATCTATAAAATCGATGTATACCAATTATGTTCGTTCAAATGTAACAATGGTTGAACAAGACATTTTCTTGTTTTCAGACACTCTGAGAGCCAATATTGCTTTTGCTAAACCTGATGCCACAGATGATGAAATCAGAGAAGCAGCCAAACGAGCACAGATTGCTCCTTTTATCGAAACTCTTCCTGATAAATATGAAACAATAATTGGTGAACGGGGGGTAACATTATCAGGCGGGCAGAGACAAAGAGTCGCCATTGCAAGAGCAATGTTATCTAATCCAAGATTACTTTTACTTGATGATTCTACAAGCGCTGTTGATATCAAAACAGAACTGAGACTTAGATATGCTATGGAAGAATTGATGAAAGATAGAACAAGTATAGTTGTAACTCAAAGACTCACGACTCTAGTTGCATCAGATTTGATTATTCTGATGAAACTAGGAGAAGTTGTTGATATAGGAACTCATTCAGAATTACTTCAAAGGTGTCCTGATTATCAGTTCATGTGTCAACACTTACCGATGTCTGAATCCCTAGGTGTGTGTGAGGGTGTTGATGTTGTAGAAGGAGGTAGAAAATAATGGGTCATGGTCATGGTAGAGCTGCAAGAATGTTCCAAGAAAAAACTCACAAGAGAGCTAGATCAACAAAAGTTTTGGTTGGTAGTCTTTGGATATATATACGTAGATATCTCACCCCACTCATTTTGTCAACTCTATTGATATTGTTCTATTCTTTAACTGCCTTAGTAAATCCTATAATTATTAAGAATGGATTGAATGCTCTAAATGATTTATCATACAAATCATTCTTCTATGTGATTGGACTGTTTTTCACTCAATTAGGTACTGGAGAATTTGTTCAAATTCAAAAACGAGTTGACCCCATTCCAGTCGGAGCTCAACAATTCCAGCAATTGATTCCTTTAACTATTGCCTTCTTAGCCATCACTGTAATAAGTTGGATATTCAATTCTCTTTCAACAAGAGTAACTGCAAAGATGAATTCTCGAATGCTTCATGACGTAAGAGGTGATCTTTACAGGAAACTAAGTTATTCCGATATGGCTTATTTAAAAAATGAACAATCAGGAAACATAACTGCGAGAGTAACATCAGATACCACGGAACTTGCAACAGGAATACACCTACTTACAATGTTGGGCTCACAAATTCTACTCATTATTGGTGCTTTCACTCTGTTAATGCTACAAAGCTGGATTATTGGATTAATATCCTTAGCTGCAATTCCAATTGCTTTCATGATGAGTACAGTACTAAGTAAATTTGGCAGAAGAATTGTTCTTAGAGTAAGAAGAGCATTTGGGTCTGTTTCTGGTAAAATGGCAGAAGGAATTAGTGGTATAGCAGTAGCTAAATCGTTTAATCGTGAAGAAGAACTAGCCACAGAATTAAGAGAACTAAATCAACAACACTACAATTATTCCAAACAATTTGGTAAGCTCATGATGTTCATTATGCCGACAATGACAGCATTAAGTTATTTATTATTCATTGTGATAATCTATGCAAGTGGTGGGCTTAATCTTCCACCAGGAGATATTTATTTAGCTGTTAATTTATCGCAACAGTTTCTCTTTCCTATAGTGATGCTAGCCATGATATTTCCACAAATGGAAACCGCTTTTGGTGCAATGGATAGGATCATAGATGTTTTCGAAGCTAAACCAGCTGTTGCAGATATTGAAGGAGCAAGAGATTTAATAGACGGAGATGATAGCGTCAGTTTCCAGAATGTAAGTTTTGCATATGTTGAAGATAATTATGTTGTGAAAAACATTAATTTTACAGCAAACTCTGGAGAACTTATTGCATGTGTCGGGCATACAGGAGCTGGTAAAACAACACTCTTCTCATCTCTCTTAACTAGGTTCTATGATGTTCAAGAAGGGTCAATTCTAGTAGGTTCTCAAGATATTAGAACTGTTACTCAGTCTTCATTAAGACAAACAATTGGTCTTGTTACTCAAGAACCCTTCTTATTTAGTGGGACTGTTATGGAGAATATTCTCTATGGTTCAGCTAATGCTACTGAGGAAGATGTGAAAAAGATTAGTAAAATGATTAATGCAGATCAATTCATAAAAGCATTACCTAATGGCTATGATACTATAGTCGTAGAAGGTGGAAAAAAGCTATCTTCCGGACAACGTCAAATAATAACAATTGCTCGAACTATGTTAGCTGATCCTAGAATCTTAGTTCTTGATGAAGCTACTTCTAGACTAGATGCATATTCTGAAAGTTTAGTTCAAGCTGCTCAAAGAGAATTGTTCAAGGAAAGAACCACTTTTGTAATTGCACATAGACTTTCTACAATTAGAGATGCTGATAGAATGATAGTTCTTGAACAAGGAGAACTAGTAGAAGTTGGTACTCATGAAGAATTGATGAAGAAGGATGGTGTCTATGCAGACCTCTATAATACCTATTATGTTCATCAAGGTCTTGAAGATATTGAACTCTCTGTAGAAGAACTTGAACCTGAAACCCTAGAAGCTGAACAGCAAAAACCAATGGCTGTACCAACTGGAATGTCAGCTGCTATGTCAGGTCCAGGAAAAGGATCTATGGCTGGAGGAAAACCTGATAAAAAGCAAATTAAGAAGCATTTTCAAGCAATGAAGAAAGATGGAAAAACAGAAGAAGTTAAAGAAATGAAGAAAAAGATGAAACGAAAGGGTGGGGGAATGGGTGGTATGGGTCACCCGTAGTTTACTTCTTTTCTTTTCTTATTTTTTGAGTAACTTCTGTCAAACTTAATAGACTTAAATCTATAGATTCATCATTTTTAGCAATAGGTGCATCTAGACTTCTTAGAAATTCTGATAAAGCATAAAAGAGATTTAACCCCTCTAAAGATTCTAAATTTATCTTCCTTTTGGAAAGATAGGTATTCCACATCATTCTTCTGAAATCGTTAAAATTCTCTCTCCATTTCCATATTCCATATCCCCACTCAAAGAAGTTAAATTCCCAGACTGGATTTCCAATCCTTGCAGTTTCCCAATCTAGAATTCCAGTGATTTTCATGTTTTCCTCTGAATCAATCAGGATTTGATCTTCATGGATGTCACTATGAAGAAAAACAGGTGATAAAGCCACAACTTCCTCTAAACAATAAAGCCATAAGTCTACTGTATCTTTTGAAAGAAGTTCTTTTCCTAATTCGTGACCTTGTTTATTGAGATAATCTTCCAATATCCTATAGGTGGATGAAAGAGATTCCTTTAATGTTGCATGATTTAAAGTTTTAATTTCCCACTCATACAATTTTGGATCAAATAGCTCTCTTTCTTTTATTTTTTGAGGTATAGATTCTAATGGGATATTATGCCAAGAAGCAAAAAGATTTGCGAGATTCTGCAGCATTTTAGTAACACTGCTAATGGGAAGCTCCGGTTCGAATTTTGAATAAGCTGTACCTTTTAATCTGGAAACCATTGCAAATTCATAATAAGAAATTGTATCATCTTTTACTCTTTCAAATAGAACAGGAACAGGAATATCGTTGAACTCATTAAGAACTTCATAAGCTTGGATCTCAATGTCTAGCCATTTAACTCCTCTAGGATCGCGTGGAAAAAGAAATACCTTATCATCACTATACAGAATTAATTTGCGCCATCCATCAAAATTTGCTTTGAGATTCTCAGCATTTATAGACATCCTTTCACAAAAATTTTCTAGTTGTTGATAATTTAAGACTCCATACACTGAGTTATCGATTTCCATAGCTCAAACTGTAGAATAGTTGTTTTAATTGTTTCTCTCAAAGATACTCAAGTTTCTGGTTTCTTCGATAGATTTATTATCGTTTCAAATTCCTAATTGACTAATGAGTAAAGAACTAAGCCAAGAGAATCAACCTAAGGAAGAGGATGTAGTTAGTGATGAAATTAGGAAATTGAATAAGTCTTGGTATTCTAATCCCTATTTAGTTGTTGCTAGCTTGATTCTTGGTCCTACAACATTCGTAGGAGCGTTTTTTATAGACTATTATACAGTTTGGCATTCTGTAATTCAAACAATAGTTTTCGTGATATCAGCAGGATTTTTTGTTATAATCCTTTCATATGGGTTCAATCTATTATGGCTTTACTCTTTAAAGAAGAAAACAAATGGTGACTATTTTATTTTAACAGCTATTCAATTAGGAGTAATTATTCCACTCATAATTAATACAGTAAAAATAATTCCATATATATCGTTAGAAAAAACTCATGGATCTTCGATTTTTCTAGCATTAACTATTGTCTATTTCATTGTTGCTGGTATTTTGGGAACAACAACATATTTTACTGTTAGAAAAATAAAACAGCCAATCGACACTACTGATTACATAGTTTACATAGTAGCTGTAATTCTGGGAGTTATATTTGCTCTAGCTACATACTACGGAGTATTCTTCTTTGACAAATTCTCGATAAATCATGTGTTTGGATGAATTTATCTAAAGAAAGTATGAATAAAATGTGTTCGAATATACACAAACAGTTTTTTTAAAGACTATATTTAATGTAGATTGAATTTATATTCATCAGATGGTGAACAACAGCTATGAAGAGAAGTTTCTCAAAGGGAATTGTATTTTCCATTATCTTAGTAATAGTGTTTTCTACTGTAACCGTACAGCATTCTAACGCTCTCACAACTCCAACCATTAATGAGAATATGTTGCTTACTAAATATTCTAAGGATGTAGCATACTTTAGAACTGAAACTGTAGTTGATAGTTTCAATCAATCTCACTTCTTTATGCAAATATACTTCTATAATGGAACTTTCGCAATTTTTCATGTCTTTGAGAATATAATTTATGAGCTAGAAAGAGATTATTATTCCTTTGAGCTTTTTGAAGTAAAAGAACTCAATGGCTCTGTTTCATTATTCTATGCCTATAGAGGTCAAATTTATGGAACAGTGATAAAAGTGTATAACTGGAACAATGGTATTTCATCAATAACCACCTTATACACATCTCATGATGAATATTACAACATAGGTGTTTTTCAAGACGAGGACAGTTACCATCTTTTGCTTCCTAACTCTATAAGTTATTATGATACTAGAATTAATCACATAAGACATTTCTTTAATGGAACTGAAATCACCAAAATTCATAATCTTCCTTATTCACTATATGATCTTAGTGAACTTTTATTAGTTGAGAATCAAGTATTCGCATTTTATCAAAGTTATAATTATAATGAAACAGATGAGTCTATAACTCTATATCTAGTTGGAATAACGGATTCTGGTCATTTCAATTCTACAGTCTATGAGCTTGATGTTCGTTGGTTTAGTGCTCAGATTACTGTAAGCACAGATAAGAAGTTCTATTTAGTTATGATGACTGAAAATGTTATTTCTGCAACTAAATTTGGTATCAATGAAACAATTGATGATAACTCTTTTAGGCATATTAATCTTGATGATTATTTCTGGGGAACTTTCGAAATCTTCTCCTATGAAAATTACACATACATTGCTTATATAGAATCTGATTTCTTCTATCTTGAATATCCTAATGGCAGAAATTACGATAACACTGCCAAAACTTTTACAGTAATAATGGATGATAACCAAACTCTACAACAGGACAAAATAGTAATTGATGATTATAGTACAGATTATCCATATGTTTCTTTTAGTTGTTTTATAATGGCTAATGGTTCGTATGCTGGTCATTATTTTTCCAAAATAGAATCAAAGGAAATAGAGGAATACAGATTCATCGATAAATACATTTATTCACTGAAAGTCTATACTGATTTAGATGTTTATGTTCCAGAGACGCCTCTATTATTTGCATTAAAAGGATACTCATCTTTCGCTTATTTTTGGATAAAATATTGGTCAGCAATTATTGTCCCGATAGCTTTCCTAGGAATAGCCTATGCAATCTTTCGTAAGAGAATAAATCGTTCAGTTAGAAAAATGGTCACTTTCTTAACTAGACCTATAGTACCGAATATGGAAAAATGGAAACTGGTTTTAATCAATTTGTGGCTATTTATTAGAAATTCTTCAAATCTGATTTTTACACTGTGGAAAGCAA
The DNA here is from genome assembly GCA_023132955.1 of Candidatus Heimdallarchaeota archaeon. Taxonomy (GTDB): domain Archaea; phylum Asgardarchaeota; class Heimdallarchaeia; order Heimdallarchaeales; family Heimdallarchaeaceae; genus UBA460. The sequence goes on along the minus strand of JAGLXK010000277.1, from coordinate 13,079 downwards.
ATAAGAAAAGATTACTAATAAGTCTCTTAGGCTTAACAATACTAGCTTCAATAATTGTTACAAGTACTACTTTGTTTGATTCGAAAAGAAATACTCTGATTATGCAATATGTAGAATCAGCCAATGTTAACCATGATAATAATCTCTCACTTATGTATAATTTCAATCTTGTAGAAACTTCTGATGCTGCACAGAATTTTATCAACGAAAATTATACAGAAATGGCTATGAGTGCAATCATGAATCGTATAACGACATCAACGTCTTTGTTTGCAAGCATTATATCAGGTTACAATTACGCTTATGAATCATATCTTATTTCATACAACTTCTCGAGTGGATATGAAGATTATCTTCCAATTACTTATCTTGGAGCTCAGGAGAACTATAGTTCTGTTATTAATCAACTACTTGTCGAAGGTAGATTACCTAATCAGACAAATGAAGTACTGGTTTCATCTTATGCTTCAGTTTACTATAACATTAAAGTTGATGATGTTTTAGTTGTAAATTCTACCTCATATGCTGGATTTGTAGACTTCTCTAAAATGAATCTTACAGTTGTAGGAGTATATTTTGAACCAGCACATTCACTACTTGAGACTATTTGTGATGCTTATAACCTTCCATCGGACCCTATATCAAGTATATCTTATAGTTTTCTTCCAACTCTAGTTACATTTACACCCTATTATTTAGAAAATTTCGAAAATGTATCAACATATAGCTTTGATTTAATGGGAAAAGTACAATTTCAATACGATTTTAGTTCATTGAATCCTAAAGATTTGGGAGTGCTTATTGAGGAGATAAACCAAATTAGAGATGATGGTCCTTTTCGGTTTGTTTTTGATCAAGATGGAAGCTGGGAAGTACTAGGAGAACTAGTTTACACATTTGCAGGAATAGGATTTGAAATGCAAACCACACAGTTCTTGATAATATTCCTATCTATCCCTATTCTTTATCTTGCATTGTTCTTGACACTTGAGGTAAACGAAATATTTAGTACAAGTTTCGAGCAAGAAATCAGAATTCTAAGCTCAAAAGGAGTCTCAACGGGAATGATTACATTCATTTATTCCTCCATGAAATTCTTTGAATCGTTAGTAGCTACATTCCTTGGTTTTGGAGTAAACATGTTATTACTCCCAGCTTTACTCAAGATTAATAAATTCATTACATTTGAATCTCCTCTCTACTCTCTCAATCTAGTAAGTTTACCAGCGGCAATGAGTGCAACTTTTCTGCTCTTAGTCATTATTTCTGTTCCAAGAATTATTATCATTTCTAAAACAAAAAAGAAAGTAGAGAAACCTCCAAAGCAATTCATTCAGTTAATGAAAAATATCAAACTCCACTATTTTCTAACCATAGGATTTGGAGTTGGACTAACTGTACTATCTTATTGGTTACTTAGTATATATGCCTTTGATATTGCCTCATCAGGTTCAGCATTGTTAGTAATTTTCATCTATCTTATGGGGATTGGAGTTATGATTGCCTTGTTAGGAACAGGATTACTTATTAGAGAAATACACAAGATTCTCATGATTGCTTTAAGTAAGACTGCTTGGGTTATAAGGAAGAATCTTTTCTCACTTTCACTGGTTGAGATCAGATCAGATATCAAACTATTCAACAACACTTTTCTAACGTATATAATATTGGTGAGTATAGTTATACCTTTTGCAGTTTCACCGATGTTGATTCAAGATAAAACAATGACAGAAGCATATTTCTACGGTGGAAGTGACATCTATATAACTAACTGGGATGACTATAATGCTTCTTTGGCTATTGAACTTCTAGGATATTCGGAAATCGTATCAATAACAAATGTATCTCAGATAAAAGGAAATTATCATTGGAATAATTTTGAATTCTTTTTATTAAATGATACGGAAGATTATCTTTCCACGGCTTATAAACCTAAGAAGAATCTGTTTGAAAATTGGGATTCTACAATTATACAATTAAATGATACAAGAAGAATGCTAGTATCAGAGCCATTTTATACAAATATAGCAGATGGAGAGGATATCTACTATTTTGTGAGAGAAGGTCCAGTGAATGATACTTTAATTCAATATAACATCGTATCGAGTTTCAATTACTTCCCGATAGTTTATGATGAAGGTACTGATGAACAAAATGATCCATTTTTCTCCCTAGGAATATACTCTTTGGTAATGACTTTGGAGAGTTTTCTATTGATCGCTGATTTGATAGAAATAACAGAAAGAACATTTGAGAGATTATTGATTAATATTAAAGATGGAGTGAATCAAGAGGAATTTGCTACAAAACTAAAGACAGATTTGGGAATTGAAGTTCAAACAACGAATGAAATAGCTGATGAAAGACTATTCAATTTAATTCCATTTTATTCAGTGTTGGTAGCTGAATTTGTATTTGGAATTCTTATTTGTATAGCAGCTGTAGTATTTACTTCATTAAGTAATCCTTTGAAGATGCTTCAAAGAAGAATTGTCAAACATGATATAATGAAGAAAATTGGCTTGCCGACGAATAGGATTATCTTTTTATCTGCAATAGAACTGTTTATAGCTTGCATATTACCAGGATTGGCAATAGGAGCTGCTGGAGGATATGGATTACTTCGTTTATTTAGCTGGATATTCATAAGTCCGCCATATTCAGGTGGGTTACCATTTAAAACTATAATACCATATCATGTAGGTTTGGTTATTTTCTTAGGAGTTCCATTGCTATTCTATTCAATATTCATCGTATCGATGAAGAGAAATTTTGCTAAATACAGACCTAAAAATTTGGAGTGATGAAAGAATGATAACATGTAATGATGTGATAAAAGTCTATTATGATTCTGATACAGAACTTAAAGTTGCAGCGTTAAGAGGAATGGATTTGAAAGTAAAAGAAGGTGAGCTTGTGTCAATCATCGGCCCGTCGGGGGCTGGCAAGACCACTTTAGTAAAAATTCTTTCTGGTATAGAACAACCTACTAGTGGAGACGTAATAATCAAAGGAAAGGATTTTGGAAAGCTAGATGAATTTGAAAGAAGAGAATTTAGATTCAATCATTTAGGAATTATTAACCAATTTACTAGTGAGAATCTGTTCACACATCTAAGTGTTAGACAGAATCTCTTGATCCCAAAGAAACTATTCTTCCTGCCAAAAGAACAATCTAAGAAAGAGGTTGATGAACTACTAAAAATTCTGAATCTTCAACACGTTGAGCAGAATGTAGTTGATAAATTATCAGGTGGTGAAGCAATGAGATTGTCAATGGGAGTTGCTTTAGCTAAAAATCCCACCATTTTACTCGCAGATGAACCTACAGGTCAATTAGATTCGATGAACACGCAAGATATGATAGATACGATCAAACAAGTCAATCTGGAAATGGGTAAAACGATTCTAGTGGTGACACATGACATTAGGTACAGAAATGTTTTCGAGAAAAGTTTTGTTATCAGAGATGGAAAACTTGCAGGTATTGGAAAGGATATTGGTAAAGATGAACTGGAATTTCTTTTACATGCTACAGAGTTGAACCGAGCCTATTTGGACTCATCTAATTATGTTAGAATTCCTGATGAAATCAAAGCTGTTACTGGATTAGGGGAAGTTGTAGAATTTGACACCCATCCATCACGAAAAGTAGGGCTTCTTTGGAATCCTGAAAAAGTTACTAGGGAAGAAGTCTACGAGATTGTGTCTAATCCTTTAGATGACTTTGATGAGAAAATAGAACAGGTCTCCTTTGAAGAAGTTGAGAAGCTTCTGGGTAGAGAATTCATCCCACCTGAGAAAGCTAAACCTATTGTGAAAATTAAGAAAATGTCAAAAGGTTACCAATCTAGAGCTGGTTATACAGAAGTGATTTCAAATCTTGATTTAAACATTGACAAAGGAGATTTTGTTTTTATTTCTGGTCCTTCAGGAGTTGGTAAAACCACCCTTCTAAATCTCATTGCTGGATTGATCAAACCAAACAAAGGATCTATAAAAGTGCAAAATTTTTCTATAAGTGATTCAGGTGAAAAGCAAGTATCACTTTTTAGATTGAACAATATAGCATATATTACTCAACATAATAATCTGTTTGGTCCTTTGCCGATTAAGGATAATTTTATCCTTCCTAATATATTCTCTAGAAGTAAAAGTGATAATGATTATAGTCTATCCATAGCAAAGGAGTGTTTTATTGATCATAAACTTGATTCTTATCCTGGAGAACTATCTGAAGGGGAAAAACAGAGAGCTGCTCTGGCAACTGCTTTAACGAGAAGGACAAGTGTGATTCTTGCTGATGAACCAACAGCAAATCTGGATACAGACCTTGCACGATCTATAATGGATTTATTAATGGATATAGTTAGAATCAATCAAGCGACAATTGTCACTTGCTCACATGACCTTACACTTCTTCGACCTGGTTTTCGACACATTCGTCTGCTAGATGGTACGGTTCTAGAGGACAGTAGAGTCACTAAGAAAGACCTGAAGGAAATTGTTACAGAATACCTTCAAATCAAGAAAAACAAAGGAAAACGAAAAACCAAGAAGAAGTAATTTTTCTTCTTCCCAAACAGATTCTAAACCTTTTTATAGAACAAGATACATAAGAAACTTTAGACTTGTCTTCACTTTGAAGACTAAGTGGGTGAAAAAAAATTGAAAAAAATTGGTATTGTCACAGTTTTGTTTTTAATCATAGCACCAATAGCTTTGCAAACCTCTGCTGTAACCGTTCCTGATGGTTTTTATTTCCATCATGAATTAGTTGAAGGAGCTGTATTGGAATGGGAGTTGAAAAAGAATGCATTCAACTTTGAAGGCGTTGAAGAAGTAGATTATGACATAGTTGCTGGAGTTGAATGGGGAGTAGGTTCAGTATTTAAGATGGTACTTACACAAGATCTCAATGATCTTCCATTAACTAACCCTGAGGAACTTTTCTCATATTCTGGAAATTGGGCAGATTTCTATCTCGATGATGTTCTAATAACTGCAAACTCAACAGATATTGAATTCTTTGATTATACTACAGGTATGTTATATGGCACATTTGCAAGTGGATTATTTCCATTCATTTTACCATTAACCTATGTATATGGATCAACAAATTCTAGTTTCTTTGAGCTCTTCTATACCGAACTGAAAGCAAATGAAATTTCAGAATCACCTGAACCAGGTGTTGAGGTATACTACACAGTAGAACTAACAGAGAAGAAATTGGAAGTTAATTCTGGTGTAAATATGAAGCTTTCGGAAGGAGGAATTACTATTTCAGGAGAAATAACTTTAGACATTGTCTATGATGCCATAGATGGAGTACTTGATGAAATCAAAATTTTTATGAAAGTAAGTGCAATGGGTTTCACAATAAAATACAACTTCCTCTTGCAAAATATCACAAGTCCTAATAATTTGGCTTTTGAATGGGTTACTGGTCTTGTTGCATTCTTCGGAATAGGTGTTATTGTAGTAGCTTTAAAGAAAAGGAGATAACCTCTCCAAACTTTTTTATTTTGGTAGCCTTAATGCGAACATTTTTTTGTGAAATTTCACTATTTGTAAATTATGAATTCGAAAAAGAATCTTATTTTCTTAGGAATCATTATTGTTTTTCTAGTAATTCCAATTGTACCACAACAAGGAACATATGCTAATTATTCGATAAGAGAAATAACCAACGATTCAAGCGACTTTACTGAAAAGAATAATTTACCAAAATTCTTACCTCCACCACCAACAAATCCAAACTATACTTATACTTATTTCAATGGTTTGGGGATTGATTTTGCAGAAAACATCTTTAATACAGTAGGTGATTTTTTTCCTTTTACAAGCATACCTACAACTAGATTATATGACTTAACTTCAGTTCAATATGCTCTAACTTGCATAGATTTATACTATGTCTTGAGTGATGTTTATTATCTGGATGAAGCCAGGAATGCCGCTGACTCGATGAACCTTGATGTAAATAATACATATATCATAGGAGATGATTTTGGGTCTTTCTATGAAATGAATGCAGATGAAAATTTCCTACTTGTTGTTATGTATGAACGTTTAGCTAGAGCATTAGAAGTTGATGGAGACATCTTTAATGCAAGCAATATTTGGTCTCGCGCAAATTCTCTAATGACTAATCTAACTAATCTATTCTATGATCCTATTAGTAAAACTGTTAATACAACGATAACAATAAGTTCAGTTAATTTCACAGTGACAGGAATAGTACCCTATACTTCAGCAAGAGCAACAGGGTTATTTTCTATAGCCAATTATTTAGCAAATGATAGCTCTATCTATTATACAGAAACTAGGAATGCTATTGATTTTTACAGAGGAATTGGTAATAGAACTTTAATGCTCCCTATCGGTGATTATGGCTTTCTTTATCAAACAACGGTAAGTCAAGGAGGGGCTTCAGATAACGAAGCCGATCTTCAAGGAAACATCTATATGAATACAGCATTGGCTCAACATAGTGAATACCTAACAAGTATAGGCGATGTAGCAAAAGGTCTAGATTATTTCAATTGGACTACTATGGGTGAAGAAGCCATAAAGGAATTCTTCAAAAGTCCTGATACTAGTTTACTACATACCAAATATGAATTTGGTGGAAGTATTCTTGCAGATGTTGCTTTAACTTATGATAACTGTCTCTACTTATCACATTTAATTGAATATAAGAGAAGTCGTTTAAGCATTACAGGCATAACTCCTTCTTTTATGGAGATTAATGACTTGTTTGAAACCCTATTTTCCAGCGTGTTTTTAGAACCTGATATCTTCTTAGCAGGAATAACAAAAACTGGAGCAATTCTAGATTTAATCTATGATCTACCTCACAGTAATCCACATATCGTGAACTATCAAGCTGTTACAATGATGCTCAAATTCTACCCACTCGTTTCTATGTTAGTCTATCCCACTCAGATAGAATTAAACCAGAAAAATGAACTAGAGTGGATATTTGATTTGGCAGAAACCACATCAATTTTTGGAAGTAGTAATGAATCATTTTCATTTAATTTTGGATTTCAAATCTCATCCCAAACTCTATTCAACATACAGTATCCTCTAAATCACAGGATGAATACTACATCATTAAATGGGATAAGAGTCCAAAATGCTCATAGAGTGAAATTGAATCTAACAGTTGATGAAGGTGGAGATCATGAAATTACTTTTAAGGTCTACTTTTCCAATTTCTTAGTTTTTGATACTCTATTCAGCATTTATATAGAAAAAGATATCATAATTATTACTGATACAGACATGGAAGTAACTGAACTAGTGGATCGAGAACTAATATTGACTATTCTATTAGAGGATGAAACTGGTTTAGGTATAGATGATGCAGAAGTAACTATTTTTCCAGAATATGCCTCAGGAAAAACTGGATTTACTGATAGTTTTGGATATGTAACTTTCTATTTGCCAATTGAGGAATTAATGCCCATTGTCTTACCTGAAGACACAGAGTCGACATTTAACTCTACAATTTGGATAGTTGCATTCAAAGGTGGCCATAGAACTGTTTGGATTGAAAGAGTTATAACTGTAAGAATGAATAATTTGATATTGGATCTGAATCCTTCTCCTCCTGAAGTTAAAGAAGCTTCTGATTTATCTCTCTATCTTGATGTTCAATCTAGAATTCAAGCATCTATCTTCAACCCAGTGGCTAGGATTTTCATAAACTCTATTCCATATGAAGATAAGAGTCATAAAAAATCTTGGAATCTTCCGACGACGGTGATTATTGGTAAAGAATGGTTGAAGAATGGAACATCTGAACCAATTATAGTAGATGTAATGATTTCTGCTGACGGTTTAAAAGAGGATCAACATTTTTCATTTGAAATTCTAGTTGAACCATTAGGTACTCTGGAAAGGATTTACTTGTGGTTCGAAACAGCTTTACGAAATGATGCTGTAAAAATAGTTGGTGCATTAGGTGTGATTTGGGGTCTATTCTGGAGACAATTCAGTCTTTATGTGATTAGAAGAACCAGGAGATGTCCTTATTGTGGGGATGTCACAAAAAGGAAATACCAATACTGTAAGAACTGTGGGTTGAAAGATGAATCACTAGAGTACAGAAAAGAAGTGAAGAGGAAACAGAAGGAAGCAAGAATTGTTACTGCTGAAACTGAATCTCTTGAAGAAACTACTCATCAGCCTGCTCAACCAACTATACAACAACCTCAAGTTGAAGAGAAATTCGATAATACTTACGAAAGAAAAAATAATGACGACTACAATTACTAACTTTTTTTCCTTTTTCTTTTTTATATTTCTTTAACTAATTTTGTAATTTCGTTTCTACAAGGGGCAGGAAAGATTAACAGATTATTATACTTGGGTTTTGTCAAGCTTGTTATGACGTCTGATACCTCAGAAAGTTGTTTCAATTGACCATCTTTCATTTTAATCATAATAGCATTTCGATCAGTCTCTTCGTAAGGAGTATAATATCTACTACCAAACTGATCTATATCCCAGCTGATTGTAGGATAACCATGTTTCCTAACAATGAAATTGATTTTATCTGAATTTTCTAAGACCTTCAAAGCCATATCTTCTGTTAATGGAATGCTTTTGAACAAATTCCTACGAAGTATTTCATTTGCTAATTTCTTGATGAAATCATCATTTTGTTCTTTAGCTACGGAATAATGCAATTGGGTATATATCACATCATCAGTTAGAGTCATCAAAGTTTTCCAATTTGGCTTATCTGTAAAATCCTTCAAAAATGGGAGACTAGCTATGTTCTTCCCCTCATCGATTTTCTGAATTAATTGAGAAATGAAAAGTTTTAACATGTACTCATAACATCTGACTGTTTTGTGGAAGTAAACTCTGCTAAACTGCATATACAAAGCTAGAAATACTTGCTCTATGGATTGTACTCCTTTTTCTCTGATAATAATTGTTCCATTCTTTGTTAATTCCATCATATCAAATAATCTTTCAAGATTGTACATTCCAAATGATACACCAGTTGCAACAGAATCTCTCATTAGATAGTCAAGAGCATCAGAATCTAATTGCGAGTTTATGATTTGATTTTTAAATGGTTTATCATCTACACTTTTCCCCTGAATAAGGTTACCAATTTGCTTTCTATTATAGCCTTCTTTTTCTAAAATTACCGCAATCTCCGATTCTTCATCAAGTACAATTTGTTCAGATATATTTTCATGTCTTTGAAATATCCCATACTTATTAGTACAGTTAGAATTTTCATAATTCTTACATAACATTTTTGTTGTATCTTCAAACATATGAGAAAATGGACCGTGACCTATGTCATGGATTAAAGCTGTTAAACTTACTTGTTTAATCTCATCCTCAGTAAAGATATTTGGGTGTTTCTTGTTAAGAAATTGACCTATTCTGTTTGCAACATGGTGTGTTCCCAAACTATGCATAAACCTACTGTGAGTTGCTGAAGGATAAGATACTGAAACTCCCCCAAGCTGTATAATGCGTCTTAATCTTTGGAATTCCCATGTATCAATGATGTCAATTATTACTTTATCATAAATATCAATATACTTGTGAACTTGATCTGCAATGGACCTATAAACAGACATTATGTATTTTGAACAGAAAGAGTTCATAACTGTTTTGTATGAATAGATATCTGGACAGCTTCTGGACAAATGTTCATATATTTTACTTCATAGTGTGTTGTGAGAAGAATGAAAATAGCTATGATAGGAACTGGATATGTTGGTTTGGTTACAGGAACTTGTTTTGCTAGCAAAGGTCATAATGTAATCTGTGTTGATGTTATTGAAGAAAAGATAAAGAAAATTAACGAAGGTATTGCTCCCATCTTTGAAGAAGGATTAGATGAAATGTTACAAACCATGGTGTCTAAAGGAAACATAAAAGCTACACTTAACATGAGTGAAGCGATAGCTGAATCAGAATTAATCTATATCTGCGTTGGGACACCTACACGCGAAGACGGTGCTTATGATTATACTTTTCTAAAGGATGCAGCACAGAAAATAGGCGAAGAATTAAGCAAAACCGATCAGTATAAGGTAATTGCTGTAAAGAGTACATGCTCTCCTGGAACCACTGTGAACCTAGTTAAACCAATATTGGAAGAAACTAGTCAAAGGATTGCTGGAAAGGATTTTGGTTTAGGGATGAACCCTGAGTTTCTAAGAGAAGGGGTTGCTATAAGAGATTTTTTGGAACCAGATAGAATAGTAATAGGAGGAATTGATAAGAAATCTCAGGAGATGATAGGAAAATCTTACAAAGACCTTGATAGCCCTATTCTCTATGTTGATCCAACATCTGCTGAAATGATAAAAATTGCCGCAAATTCCTTTTTAGCTATGAAAATCTCATTCATTAATGAGATAGCAAATATTGCTGAAAAAATTGGAACTGACATAATAGACATTGCGAAAGGTATAGGAATGGATGACCGAATTTCAGACAAATTCTTAAGAGCTGGGCTTGGATATGGGGGCTCATGTTTCCCAAAAGATATTAGAGCTTTGCACCATCAATCTGTTGAAATGGGAGTACCATCCGATTTGCTTAAAGCTACCATGCAAGTTAATGAAGCTCAACCATTTAGAGCAGCAGAAATATTAACAGAAGAAATGGAGGATAGAACTTTGGAAGGTAAGAAAATTGCTATACTCGGAATAGCTTTCAAACCTGATACAGATGATGTAAGAGAAGCCGTATCTATAACTTTAATCAACCATTTACTCGATAAAGGAGCTAAAGTTTTCGCTACTGATCCTAAGGCCATAGACAATGTCAAAGAAATCATAAACCATGAGAATTTAACACTATCAAATAAGATTGAAGATATCCTAAATGGTGCAGATGCTTGTATTTTAGTTACCGAATGGAAAGAATATCTTGAATTAACTCCTGAATTATTTAAGAAACATATGAAAAATCCTCTACTTATTGACGGTAGAAGAATCCTTGATTATGAAAAATTCAGAGAAAAAGGAGTAATATTTAGAAGCATAGGATTAGGGAAGTAGAAAATTACTTTCCCCTATACTTTGTTTTTAAGTACTATTTCCTGATTATATTCTGGTACAATAAGACCTTTATGATCATCTCTTGGAATTGTTCTATCAGGTGTATGAACCATCACCTTTTTACCAGTTAGACTGTCGATAAATTCATTCAATGATTCTGAACTACTGTGTCCACTTATGTGAGCAGAAAATACTTTTTGATGATATCTCTTTTTAGCAATGGAATGATTGTTTTTGAGCGCAAAGCCAAGTGTGTTGGGTGCTTGATACCCACAGATAAGTATGCCTGTGTTTTCATCTGAACTGGTTTCATCTATCAGTTTCCTAGCTGTTCCACCCTGTAACATTCCATGACCAGTTACAACAATATCACTATTTTCAAAATTGTCAGCTGAAAGGTTTTTGACTATGTCAAATTTAGCTCTTAAGCCCATGGATTTTGAAACATCAGCTGCAAGACCTGTGGTCATAACTCTTCTTTTAGCAGATACTCTTAATCTCTCTAGTCTCTTTATCATTTCTTGAGTTCTGCCAACGGAAAAAGCAGGTATAATTAAGCGATCGCATGTTTCCGCTGCTTGTAAAATCACTGTATTTGGATCTTCTTCCACTGTTTCTCTATTATAGTAAGTACCATCAAAGATAGTTAAATCACAATCTGTTGGAAGTTTTGCTCCAGAGAATAATTCACTTCTATCAGTTGAAAAATCTCCTGTAAATAGAATTGTTGTTCCAAAAACATCTATTTTGTAACTTACACTTCCATAAAGGTGAGAAGCTGAATACGGTGTTACCTTAAAACCTGCACCTACTTCTACTGTCTCGTTAATCTTTAGTGGATTAAATTCGTTAAAGAGGTTGATAAGATTTGAATTGTTTAGAAAAACTTTCTGAAATGGGGAGGCATTCTTCTTGGTTATGCCATTTGAACGTAAAATAGAAGAGGTTGAGTAGAGTAGTTTTTCAGTTAACATTTTAGTAGTTTGAGTTGCATACCACCTTTTCCCGTTTTCCGGTCTGATGAGGTAAGGTAAAGCTCCTGTGTGATCCAGATGTGCATGAGTTACCAGAACAGCTTTTACATATTTGAGCGAAGGATGCCATCTAGGAATAGAATAATTAGCAACACTCATCCCGAAATCAAGTAAAATTGCATTATTGTCATGTTGAACTAAAATCCCCATGTTTCCAATATTACCTCCGCCAAGAAAACTGATACGTATTTTTTGAGCATTTTTTGGACTTGAATAAGCTTTAATTGAAGCGTATTCTTTCATTTGCTCCTTTGGTAGAGCTGCAAGCTTTTCCATAGATACTGCTTTTGCATCAAATTTTGCTAGATGGGGTTCTAGAACAGGGTCTATGACTGTAGGTACAGTTCTCATCTTTCTCGAGTCATATTCCTTCTCAATTATTTTCTGGAAATTCGCGAGAGAGGTTTTCTTCTCTAAATTGATTTGTTTACTAATATTCTTAACAGAGAAATAAGCCAAATTATTTAACAATTCAAGATCTATATAGAAATCTAGATACTTCATCGTATCAGGAGTAATTGAGCTTGAGAACTCTTCTAGATACTGGGACCTTTCTTGTATATTTTTGATAAATCTTTCAATTTCATTGCCTATCTCTATTTCCCCTTCTGAGAGTTTCATATTTGGAAATAACTTTTTAGTTGTATTGACGAAATCTTGAAAACTAAGAGGGTCTACACCCATTTTCCTAATGAATTCAAGAAATGAGTAAAAACTATATCTTCTAGGTTTTTCGATTTTGTTTTGTTTTTTCCAAAACATCCAATAGCTGGAGACAAGTAACTCATCTGTAATCAGATTTTGAGATTCTAGTTCTTGTAATACTGCTCTGTACAATTCTAGATTAATTGCATCAAGCCAGTATAATGAAATAGCATAATAAACCATACTTTCAGATATTTCCTCTTGAATACCTGACCACGAAGTTGTAAATACTTCTAATAATTCTTCATTTTTGCATTGATAATAAGGGTCATTTAAATTATCCGAATAA
>JAGLXK010000276.1 GCA_023132955.1 Candidatus Heimdallarchaeota archaeon | reverse complement strand
AGTTATTTTTGAACGCCAAATTGGATTTAAGAGCTGGATGGATATAGATGCATCTTTCAGTGAGTTGTTTTTCCAATAGTCATTTCTAGGTAATCCTAATATTCCGGCTATTAATCCAACTATACTTGTCTTTGGTGGGAAAGGATAAGTCATATTTCTCCTTGTAGTATCATAGGCTCTGAAATGCGCAAAAGGACCTTTGACATCAAATACTACGACTTCCATATGATCATACCAGCTTTATAACTCTGTCAGATCCAAACCAGTGCCCTCAAATAATTCTCTAATACTGTTTTTTTCTTGATCCTTGTATAAGTATATAATATTCCCACTTTCTTTATATTCAATTCCTAGAATATTTTCCTTATACTCCAGCAACTTTTCTACAAATTCATCAGCAACTATCTTACAATCGCTTATTTTTTGAATTTCTTTTTCTCTAACTAATGTTAGTGTTTCGTCTAGACCACCTATTTGAAACTCCTTTTCTTTTGAGATTACAGAAATTAATAAACGAGGATTGTGATTGAATTTCGACCTGGTGTTTAATGATTTTGTCCCTTCCCACAAACCTTCATAGACACTAAACATGTCTTCTTTGGTGAGTTTTGTTTCCTTACTATTGTACTCACAAGCAATACCGTGAAACAGTATTAACGAATAATCAACAAAATGAAATGTACCTATAGCTCCAGCGCCTTTTTCACCTCCTGAAGACATAACTGACGTAATTGTCATAGTTTGAATTTCAGGTTTATTTAAGGATTTACCAATTCCAAACTGTACTGGACCAGTAATTGAAACATTAGCGCCTTTTAGCGTAACTGCTGCACCAAAGCATCTAATATCGATATACCTTTCTGGTAAAATATCTAATAATTCCTCTCTTACAGGCTTCTTTTTGTCATCGTATCCAAGCTCTGCAGATACTATGTCACCCATACTCATCACAGTTTTTTGATCATCCTTGAATCTTTGTTGTATGAGTACTCTCAAATTTTCATTTTGTTGCTTTATCCAGTAGTCTCTAATTGTTCTTTTTAGCCTAACATCTGTTACAAGATTATAGCCATATTCGTCCATTCTTGGTCTATTTCCATCATCTGGATCACCATTTGGATTTGACCTTATCACATCATATAAAAATATTATTTCTCTTCTATTTTCCAAACTCATTTTTAATCACTTTTTTTGTTTTTTTCATCAGAAGGAACATAAAAAGAGAAACCCATCATAAAAGCTAATGAAAGCTCATTATGAGAACTTGTCCAATTATCTTCTGATAAAATTTTATTTATCCTTTCCCTCAATTTTACACCTGTACTAGCAGTAGACTTTTCCTTTGAGATTAAACGAAATGCAACGTAATTGCTTTTTTCTAGAACTTTTAGAATTTGTTCCTTATCCATTCGTTTTGTATATGAAGGAAGTTTTGTAAATAAACTGTTCGTTTTAAGTACCTTATTTTCAAGGTAAGCCATATGATTATAGAATCTACCAACTAGAAAGGATATTTTTCTATCCTCTTCTTTAAAGAACTTTTTCTCTAGATAATCGTCAATTATCTTATAATAGTCTGTTTTCTGATTTTCATTATTCATCTTTATCACCCCAATAGTTTTGCCAAAATAAGAAGGTCGAATACATAGTGAAATTGTTTAATCCCTTCTCTCACAAAATATCTGTATTTTCCTTTATCTTCTTCATTCGAAACTAAAGTTTTTCGAAAATTATTCCAAAGTGTTTCATACGCGGATTTATACAGATGGTTTTCATCCAATGATTTTGATGTGAATAACGATTGAAGAATTTGTCTACCCGTTTTTTCACCAAAGGTATGCATTAATTTTCCGACATCAAATTTAGTATCAATGTATTTTTCACTTATTTGCTCAAACCATTCTACAATCATTGAAATCCTTTGTTTATCTCCATAAAAAACATCTTCAATCACTTTTTTCTTTTTACCAACAACCATTTCTTCTCTGTAAAAGAAATCCATTATTCCAACGTTTCTTGATTTTGCTTCTTTCAGGATATCAATATAATTAGTATCTTCTGAACCTTGTATGAATCCTTTTTCTTCAGTATCTATTCTTTGCTTTTCTAAATTTTTAATCTGTTTATCTAAGGTCTTTCTTTTCATTCTATCAGCTTTTAATATAACCTCTTGAAGTGCAGAAATCTTTGTCTGAAATGATTTCTTTTTTGAATCAAAAAACGCTTTTCTATAATTTGTAATATTTAGCAAAAAATGATTGATATTGGAAGGAACAGTATACAATGGAATAAGACTGTGATAGATATATTGAGTTTCTTTCTGAGATTTTATTCTCTTATATGCAAGAAATTTAAGTGTGGTATTTACTTCAGTATAACCTTTTCTGACAGTTATCTCACAATCAGAACAGATTAAAGCTTGTAAAGAACTTTTTTCTCCTTGAAAATGAAGTTGGAAAGAAGCTTGATCTAAAGAAAAAAGATCAAGATATTTACATGACTGTAAAGATAATA
>JAGLXK010000275.1 GCA_023132955.1 Candidatus Heimdallarchaeota archaeon | reverse complement strand
AACTTCTGGAAAAATGGCCATTTAAATAAACTATTTTTCTCTTCTAATTTTTAAAAAATATCTTCCTACTTTTTTCATATATGTTTTATATTCCTCACCAAATTTGCCTATGAGAGCTTCTTCCTCATGTTTAGATGTTAAAATGTATCCTGGTATTCCTAACAAGAGAACAAAGAGATATGGTGAAAAAGCTGCGAAAGGTAAACCAAAGAAACCAGTAATATACAAGAAGTAAGAGGGATGTCGAACAATAGCATGTCCCCAAGTTGTGGAGAGTTTAGCTTCTTTTCTAGCTAAATATGCACCTCTTCCTATTCTCCCTAAACACCCTATTATTAGCCCGATTGACATAATTATAATTCCAAATAAGATGAAAGGAAACTTAATTGTGTCAGGAACCTGTTCAATTACGAAGATATTTCTCCCTGAGCTAAGTACAACTATAGGACTGAACAACAAATAAAACCAGAAAAGAAAAGTAGGTAAAACAACTAATAAACCTTCTAAAGTAGACTGGAAATTAGGTGTAGGGTATGAAGCTTTATCCTTTTTTATTAACATGTAAATGTCAGAAGGGAAATGAGTTAAAATATAGATAGAAATGTAAGTAAGGAAAAAATAGTTTGAGAGTTCAGCTAACTCTATCATTTAATAAAGTTAACTTGCATTTCTTTATGAGTTTACCTCATATCTTATCCTTTTGATAAATCCTTATTTTTCTTTTTCATTTACTTATCTTCTCCCTGTAAAACTAAGATAAGCTAAACCTATCACAGCAAAAAGCCAGACTATTATAGTAAAACCAGATGTTGTGACTGTTGGACAGGGAATTACACTTCTATCATATCCTGCATCTTGCATGTGTTCTATAGCTAGATCTAAATCATAAGCATAAGGTTCTAATGATTGGTCAAATCCTATACAACCTTTTGGTACGGGAGACACACCAGGATATGCTAGTCCCTCATAGATATAATCAACAATTACATCTCTTGGGATTGCATGACTTATTGCTTTTCGAACTGCTTTGGCTGCTGCGGGGGTTCCTACGGGAGTTAGTTCACCAGTTCCAAAAATAGGATGTTTCATGTTCAAAGCCAATTCTTGGTTTTTTAGGCTTTTTACTATTTCTCCTTCTAAATAATTGTAAGAAAATTCTGCATAACAAAAGATTCCAAAACCTGGATCATAAAAGTCAATTGTACCAGCAATCAAATCAGCTATAACTGAATCTCTTCCTACTCCATAATAAATAAAATGCAAATCAGTAAGTTTTGGTTGGAACCCATTTGAAGAATTCAAATTATTCCAATATGGATTTTGTATAAGTTTAACATTTGTTGTAGAGTAATTATCTATCATAAATGGTCCACAAGATTTAATCAAAATGTCTT
>JAGLXK010000274.1 GCA_023132955.1 Candidatus Heimdallarchaeota archaeon | reverse complement strand
ATCATTTACTGCACAAGTTATTTCAGAAGTATTGGCTTTTATCGTAACGAAAGACGGTTTTGGTGTGCTTATAGATTTAGCTATATATTGTGATCCTTCTAGATTAACATAAGGACTAAAACCACAATCATAATAAAGCCAGATATAGTCACCGTAGAGGCAGTTATGAGTAGATGTATACTCAAAAGTAACTACAACATTGAAGGACTCTCCTAGTTTAACTGTAAGAGGGTGATCGATATTAGTTATATTTATTACTGCTTGTGAATAGGAGCAACTTAATAACAGACATAGTGTTGTTAAGCTAATTAAAGCTATTTTTGTTCTTTTCAAATTCATTTTTATTCATCTCGTTTTTTTATCTCCTACGTCTTATGGTAAACATTACAGCTAAAGCGATTAAAACCACAGCAGCAACCGAACCTAAGATAATATATAAAATCAGGTCATCCTCTTCTTCATCTGCTATTCCACCTTCATAATAAATCTCAACTTCGTGTATTTCAACTGGTTCTTCTATATTATCAATAATACTACCACATTTGTTCCAACAGTAGATAATTTTAAAATACACAGAACCGTTTTCATACTTTGATCCTTCTGCAGGTATTGTGAGTGCTAATTCTGTAGGTCTTTTTGCTGAGTAATCTATCTGAAAAGTCTTTTCTACTCTATATAGTCCTGCAGTTATATCTTTATCATTATCCCAATCTAGATAAACATACGATAATTTTTGCCAACTATCAGTATCCCATTCAAAATTAACAACTACCTTAATAGGAAGTTCCTGTGTTTCCATTCTATCTTCATAAACTAAAGACATTCTTGGTGGTTCAGCAGCAGCTTGAGTAGTAAGACTAACCATAAATAAGCAGATCAGCATTGAGCTGAACAAGATTGTTTTTGTTTTTCTTTTTGTTTTCATTTTAGTTTTTTTCTCCTTTTTTTCTAATTAAAACAACAACAGACAATATAAGTAAAGGAATAACAAAACCTATAATAGAAATACCAATTTTCCTAACGTCTAAAATGGTCAATTCATACCATTCTGTAGATACAGTTTTTACTAGACTAGTATTACCAGAACTACCTATATAGCCAATGTTATATTTAATACTGAAACTGAATATTACATCTACTCCTATCTCCTCAAGTTCTAATATTGATGTGTTAAAAGAAATTGGTATATTTGACGGTCTGGAATCAACTATAGGTACATCTAATGTTTTTTGCCAGTGGTATGATGCAATTGCATCAGTACGAGTGTAATAATAGATTAACCAAATGTAGTTACCATAGAGACAGTAAGAGTTTTCATATAGAAAATAAACAGTTATCTCGAAGATTTTGCCTTCTCTCACTTTCTCAGGATATGTTATGTTTGTTATTTCTGCTTTTTCAGGTGGTGGCATAGATCTGACACTTACACTCGTAACAAATAGACAGATAATCATTATTCCAACTAAGATTGTTTTTGTTTTTCTTTTTGTTTTCATTTTTGTTTTTTCACCTTTTTTAATTTGATTTTATCTTCCTTTGATTTTCGGCCAAATGTGAAGCATTGTCAAAAGTGCCGAATAAATAAAAAAAGCAGCCAGAAATGGAGCAAGAACAGTTTTTAATGTGTCGATAAATGTTTCTGCACTAGAAGTAGAGATCCAGTAGATTATCATCACAACCATTGAAATGATTCCAGATACGGTTACTGCTAGACCTCTGGTTATTTTCTGCAAAAACATATAGGATAGGATAGTTAGCGATAAAAGTGTTCCAAGAAGATACATGACGTCTTCCCAGTTATCAATATTTAACGCCTCAGCAACAATATCATAGCGAAAATAAGTTATGATTAATATGCCAATGATTCCTATGCAATAGCATGAAGCGTAAAAATAGTGACTTTTACCGACAGCTTTCGCTTTACCGATTATTTTGCCCATACATCTTCACTTGATCCATTTCTGGTTGATTACTTTCTTGAGAATTTGTCTTTGAGTTTAGAAAAAGCTCCCTTGACATAGAAAAACTTCATATAGATAAATCCAGCAGCTACTAGGGCAAGAATAACGAGAAGTGCTATTCCGCTTCCTCCTGTTAAACAGTTGAAAGTAATACAGCCACCAGCTTCTAAGTAGAAGTTACTCTTTTCTTCGGCAAATTTTTCTAATTCTTCAATTGTGTAGTCTTGCAGTGTGTATTCCTGTTTTTGCATTTCTCTTCACTCCTCTTTTTTTAAAAAAAAGATAAGGATCGATTGGTTATATAACAACTATCGTCAGAAGTACGTAGATGACGAAAGTAAATAGTGCTGCAATCAAACCTATGATGAGTGAGAGGGATTTTGTGTTAGATTTCTTTCTAGTGAAGTATCTAGTTCCTCCAGCGACCACTACAAACGCTGCAACAGTAATCAGAGAAGCTTCTAACCAGTAAACGAATAAAGAAGCTTTCAGTTCAGCGATATCAGATGGTTGAATGATTGATAACAGAAAACCTAATCCTAAACCGACAGGACTGGCTGCAAAGTCAGGCTTTATATTGAGTTTGACTGTATAGGTTGTGGGTGTAGCTTCGAAACCGTAAATTAAACCTTCAGGGAAAGTAGCTTTAAGAGCAGCTCCTATAACAGTTTCAGGAGCTATGTTCCAGCCAATATAACCGAATAAAGCATTTCTCAGTCTGACATTTCGAGCTGTTCCGTTAATAGATGTATCTGTTTCGTTTCCACCCATAACTGCTTTCACTTCGTCAGCAATAGTCCAGGTGGCATCAGCAGCTATCATATCAGTAGAGTTGTAAGGACTATAAATTATGTCAATAATCCTAGGGCTGAATACATCATCAATCAAGTTGATAACTTGTTGAGTGACTGCAGGATAATCAGTTGAGACAATACCAAAGTTCTCTTCTTGTTGAACTGCAAGGTAGAATGCATCCATGAGTGCCTTATCAAAGGTTAATGAAGTATACATCTTAGAACAAGTAAAGTTTGCATCTGTATAAGCAGAGTTAATGTCTTTCATAGTTTCATTGATTGTGTAATCAATTGTATCCATGAGAGAATAGGTATAAACGGTTACTGGTTGTTTGACTACTTCTTGACTGAATAAGTGCTCATCAGCTCTCATTAAAGTATAATAAATACCTGTTACAGCATCATAAGAATGAGAAACGGATGTCCATAGATCACCACTGTATTCTGTTGTTATTCCGTCTGTTTGGAAAAGAGTAGCAGATTGTTCATCAGCAGTAAACCAGTCTCTATTAAGAGCAATTACAGGTATTACTTCTGTAGCATTGTCATCGGTCAAAGCTAAATTGACGTTTGCACCATAATATCCTTCTATGATTATATTCCCACCTATAACGTAAGGATCTTTTACAACTATAGCAGCATTAACATTGTTGTTTGCAGCTAAAGGCATCAAAAGGCAGAATATCAAAAACAAAGGAATTAGTTTTGTTTTGCTTTTCATTTTTTTCACTTTTTTTGTTTTGAATTTTAGGGGGAGAATAGAGGTTAAGCCAAGCCAAAAAAAAGGCAATTTATCTTAGTGTCCCTATATTCTAGCAAAATAAAATGTGAGTATAATATATATAAAACTAGAATGTTGTCCAAAAGTATGTTAAAAAGAGTGTCCAAAAGTATGTTAAAAAGAGTGTCCAAAAGAGAGAAAAATTAATCTTTTTCCTCTGAAAGTAACCTTTGAGCTTTTGATGTTATGGTATAATGTTTGTTATTGGAAGGAAAAGGATTATTGCTATCAATAACCAAGCCTTTATTTCTTAAAGTATGCAAGTGGGATCGGATGGTTGAAGCATCTCGATTGAAAATGAAACTAATTTCTTTTATCATAAATTCATTTTTGGAAAGAAGAAACAAAATTCTTTTCTCTGTATCAGTAATTTTAATGTCTTCAGAAGTCATAACAGTTTCTTCTTTCATTTCTCTTTTTTATCTCCTTTGAGTTTTAAAATAGAAGTTATTTTATAGCCAGTTTTTTGAGCTTCATCAACCATTCCATCACATTTAGGATGATAAAACTGATCGCAGTTTCTACAAACTTGTTCGTTTTTCCTATTTCTAAACCTTGTAAAAT
>JAGLXK010000273.1 GCA_023132955.1 Candidatus Heimdallarchaeota archaeon | reverse complement strand
CAATCAGGCTTCTATAATGGAGTTAAATTCCATAGAGTTATACCAGATTTTGTTGTTCAAGGAGGAGATCCTACAGGAACAGGTGGAGGTGGACCTGGATACCAAATCGCTGATGAGGTAGATAATCCTATACAAATACATGTTCTAGGAGCTCTAAGTATGGCTAATTCTGGACCAAATACAAATGGATCACAGTTTTTTATTGTGTTGAATCCTAATAGTTGTAAGCACTTGAATGACAAACATACTGTTTTTGGTAAAGTTGTTGATGGAATGAATGTGGTTAATAGGATAAATCAAGGAGATCATATGATCAAAGTAACAGTTGAGGAAGAATCAGATTTAATCAAAAACCATCAACTCAAGAAACTGTAGTAAGATTAAAAAGCCAACTATTTATTTTTATTGTTTTATTTTTTATTTTTTAAATTAGTAGGATGAGGATAAAATAGAGAATGGTGGCTCGAGCGAGTTTCGATCTCGCGACCTCAGGATTTCTCACCCGAGGACTCAGCACATAACTCTAGCCCTTCTTTTGTTAAGATTATGAGTCCTGCGCTCTAGCCAGCTGAGCTACCGAGCCATTTCTAAAACTGAACATGAAATCTTGCTTTTAATTCTTTTGTTCTTAATCAAGCTTGAAGTTCATTTGAATATTTCTATTTTTTGAAGTAATTGATTGGGAAGCTAGAGTAGAAGAAGAGCTTTAAAAACAGATTTTTCTTTTTTCATAACCATTTATTCAAAACTTCTTCTGCTCCCTGTAATAGGTCTCCGAGCACCTTTTTATCTTCGTTTTCTTCTAATTTCACCTTTCTATTCTCCAACCATCTGAATAGAGTAGCACTTAGCTGTTCTTCGAGTTCAGAGATAATACCGAATTTTATTCCGTAATCTGATTCTTCTGTCATTATACTCAACAAGTATTTTTTCAATATATTCTCTTGTAATTCCCCAGTAGTATTGAGAAATAACGTTACTATTATCTACTAATTCATAGAGAAATCGATTAATAAAGACAAACTTCGTAACTTTAAGACTAAAATAAATTAAATAAAAATAGTAAAGGGTTACTAATTTTGTTCTTCGCCAGGTTGCGCTTCATCAACTTGTTCTTCACCCGCTTGCGCTTCATCTACTGGTTTTTTAATCTTTTGTATCACTTTTAAGAATTTTTTACCGGTCTTCTGCATTTCTTTTACGAGTTCTTCGCCTTTGCCTATCTTATATTTGCATGGAGTTGGAAATCGATCTGCTCCTCTTTTTAATGCATCGAGAGTTATATAGTAGTTTTCAACAGATGTTCTAACAGTAACTAGTTCTTGTCCCTCTTTTACTCTTGCAGCTCTATCTGTTGGTTTTCCAAAAGATCTTCTCATCCCATCTTGAATTCTATCAGCACCTGCTACTGCCATCATTTTATTTTCTCTTAGAATGTGATGTGGATGTATTCTAATTGTCATGTGATAGTTTTCAACTCCTAAGTGTCTTTGAAGGTGCCTGTTAACTGCGATTCTTGTAGCTTCTAGAGCAGTATGTCTAATCTGACATCTATCTTTCGAAACAAGATGAACATGTAAAGGAAAATCCCCTTTTCTGTTTCCAGTATCATATGCCCTGATTCTTGAGTCAGGTGCTCCTCTAACATACTTTCCGACTCTTGTATTTGCTGGTCCTCTTACTCTTGTATAACATCTCGCTGGTCTTTTACCCATTTTTTTCAACCTTACCTTATCTAGCTGATAGAGCAATTCTCTCTATCTCTTGTTTCTTCTTAACTGCTGCGCTAGCTTGATCGCCAGTTGCTGCAACTACTAGTTCCTCAGCAACAACTTCTTCAACACTTTTGATGTTATTAAAGCTCTTTTGTTTTATCGCATTAGCCATGAATCTCAATGATAAGTCAACCCTTCTCAGTGGTGATACATCAACTGCTATATGTTGTGCTACTCCACCATAAGTTAAACGAGTTGTTTCTTCTCTTGGTGCCACATTACAAATTGCATCTACAAGAACTTGAACAGGATTCTTTCCAGTTCTTTCACCTATAATTTCAAATGCAACTCTAACAATGTTTATTGCTCTTTGTTTCTTTCCGGCATTCTTTCCTTTTCTCATTAATTTGTTAATGAATCTTTCAACAATATTCATTTCTGCTTTTTTGAAACGTTGAACCTGGTATCTTCCACCAGAATGAGGGAAATATACTGGTTTAAGAGAGATGTATCTTTTTAACCCTACGTCAGATACCTCTACTTCACTTAAATCCCATTTACCGAAGAGCCTAATTTCGTCACTCATTTTGAATCCTCTTCAACTAATTTAGCAAACCAAGTTTCGTTTAAAAATCTAATGTTGAAAGACAGAATACACTAAAGTAGTAATAGTTAAAGAAAAAAAGAGAAAAGATTCTCTGATTATAAGTTAAGTTTCTTCATTATCCAAGGTAGTAAAAGAATGAATATTGGTCCCAACAGTGCATAGATAACTAAATCTAATATCATCTTCAGAGTTGTTAATGGATCAGGATCAAAGAATTCACCATAGAGGTAAACACCTGCAAGGACTACAATACCTAATAGTACTCTGAGTATCCATTTCCACCATTTCTCAATTCTATTATCGAAATTAACTAGTTTGCTTTCGATTGCATATGATATAGAAACTGTTGTAAAGATAGCAACGTACTTTAAATTACCTATTATTGATTCCAAGCCTGTACTTGGGATCTTATAATGTAATAACACTATAGGTATAGCAAATACAATTCCCACAGCAATGCTCCATAGGATTTTTACTGTTATAGATTTGTTCTCAAAATAGTTCTCTATTGGGTTCAATACAACTAGGAATATTGCTAATATAATCAACCCAATTCCGAATCCCATTAGAACATCAGTAAACCAGTGCACAGCAAGATAAATTCTAGAGAAGGCAATTAAAAGTGGTAACGCAATTGAAACTATTAACATTCCCCACTTAACAACAAAAGAACAAAGTACACCCCAAAGAGTAGTGCTCAGTTGAGCGTGTCCGCTTGGCAAACCAAAAGTTGTTTCTTTTATTGTGTGTCCAAAAGTGTCATCAGGTCTAGGTAATTTAAAGGCAGCCTTTGTAGAAGCATTTACCACTCTTGTTGTCACAAGAGCTACTATTGCTCTGTATGCTTTCTTTTTATCCCATACATAGTATAAGATAACTAAAATAGCTAGGTAAACAATTGCATTTCCCAAAAAAGTAACTATTTTCATTATTGTAGTACCTGTTCCTGTACTGTTGTTTAAGAAAAACTCAGATATTTTATAATCCAAAGAACTTACTCCTCTTAAAGGATCATTTGCATATACAAGCACCAACGCAACTACTATGAGAGCTGCTCCTACTGATGACATGATAATTGCAATTAAATTCCGTGTTTTCATAATAGTAAAACTAGAGCAAAGAAATACTTAAGGTTGTTGAGCTTTGTTTTTTCTCAGTGCATTATTTTCGTATTATTTGCGTGGTGTTGTTTCCGACATTATCCCCAGAACCCCCTTTGTCAAAGCTTCTATCTTCCTTTTTCTTTATTTTTATTGATACGATTATAACAGCCACAACTATCATTGCAGCCCCTACTGATTCCCATGTTTGAGGTATTGTACTAAAGAAAGCCCTCCTTAAATTCATCTATATTTTTAATTTCATCATTACCCAGGGAGCAAGAAGAATAACTACTGGACCAAGAATTGCGTATCTTATCAAATCAAGTGTCAATTCTATTCCATTCCATCCAACATTGATAATTATTAAACCAAATAATTCAGATAAGCTGAAATAGAAAGCAGCAAAGAAGGCAGCACCTATTAAGATTCTTACAAAATACTTCCACCATTTGTCAATATCTGTATGAAAGTTTACTAATTTACCTTCTATTGCATAGGATATAGAAACTGTTGTGAAGATAGTTATCAGTTTCAAAGATTCAGAGATAAGCTCAGAATCATTTTTAACTCTATTGTATTGGAGGAAAATTACAGGTATTGCGAAAACAATGAACATTGTGATACAAAGAAGTATTTTAACAAATGTTGTTCTAGAATCTATAAAGTTCTCAACTGGATCTTTGATAAAAAGGTATATTGCTAGGATTATTAACGCTATTCCAAGTCCCATAATCACATCTGTAAACCAATGTTCTCTGAGAGCAATTCTGGAAAAACCAATTAGAAATGCAAGAATTGATCCAACTACAACCAGCCACCATTTTTTGATAAGAATCATCAAAGAACCCAAGAAAGTCGTACTCATTTGAGTATGACCACTTGGTATTCCTGATGAAATTTCATCAGTAGATGAAAATAATGTTTCTTCTGGATTATGACCATATTGTAAACTTGTTTCTGGTCGATCTAGATTAAACGCAGCTTTAGTTGAAATGTTTATTACTGATGAAGTTACCAACAAAGTCATTGCTCTGTAAGTTTTCTTTTTATCATAGAGATAATAAAGTAGAAGCAAAATTCCAATATAAACTGAAGCTTTCCCAAGGAAGGAAATGACGTACAAAATACCTCCAAATACTTTACTTCTATTGTTGTAGAAGAAATTTGTTAGAGGTTCATCAACAGGATTATTATGAGTTAAAGGGTCGAAACTGTATACTACGATAATTGCTGCTATAATAAAAACAACACCTAGAAAAATCAAAGTAATAGCAATTACGTTGCGTTTTTTCATAATTGCACAGTTTAATTACAGAAATAATTAAACCTTTTGTGATAATTTTTCTTCTACATAGTGCATTATTTTCGTATTATTTGTGTGGTATTGTTTCCAACATGATCTCTAGAATTCCCTTTCTCAAAGCTTCTCATCTCTTTTTCACAACCTACTTGGAATGGCAATTTGAATAATATATTTTATCACTCACCCCATCTAATTGAAACTATAATTATTGGGAAAAAATAAAATAGGATTAACAGAAGTACAGAGCTGTGATCAAAATGAGTATGTATAAAGATCTTGAAGGGGAAAGAGTTGTGGTTACTGGGGGAGCTAGTGGTATTGGATTGGCAACTGCCCAACGATTTGTTAATGAAGGCTCAAAGGTTGTTATCATTGATTGGAATAAAGAAGAGTTAACTAAAGTTTTATCTCTTATTCCTGAACTCAAAGGAGGGGTGTATGCTGATGTCAGTAATCCAGAAGATGTTAAACTTGCGTTTGAAAAAATAGATGAAATTCTGGGAGGTATTGATATTCTAATTTCAAATGCAGGAATAAGTTATCGCAACTCATTTTTGAAGATTGATTATGAACAATGGTCCAAAGTTCTTCGTGTAAATTTAGATGGGATGTTCCTTTGTTCCAAAGAAGCAATAACAAGAATGAAAAAACAACAATCAGGAGTTGTTTTACTAACTGCTTCCACTAATGGAATTGAAGGACATCCGCTATATGCTGATTATAATAGTTCAAAGGCAGGAGTTATCCTCCTAGCCAAATCGTTAGCTCTAGAATTTGCTCCATGGTTACGAGTAAATGCCATTTGTCCAGGTTATGTTCTTACGCCTATGCAAAAAGCAGAATATACACCTGAAATGTTGGAAGTGGTTAATTCAAAAATACCTTTGAACCGTCATGCAGCCCCAGAGGAAGTAGCTAGTTTATTCGCATTTTTATCCTCATCAGAAGCCGCATATATTACAGGACAAGCAATAGCTATTGATGGTGGAGAAACAGCTGGACCATATACACCGCTAGACGAGTAATTTAGTAAATTATTGGATTAAAAGCAATTAAGGAAGTAAAACTCATGAACAATAAAAACAATCGGATTTCAAACATGGTTTCTTTGGAGGGTAAAGTTGCACTTGTTACAGGTGCAGCATCTGGCATCGGGTTAGCAACTGCAGAATTACTTGCAGAAGCAGGTGCTATTGTAGCATTACTTGACATTAATGAAAAAAATGGTATTAATGCCGCTAATCAGATTAATGAGTCAGAAGGAAAAGCTAAGTTTTTCTTATGTGATGTAACTTCTGATTCTGATTGTAAGAAAACTGTTGAAGTGATTCACAAAGAATTTGGGAAAATTGATATTCTTTTCAACAACGCAGGTGTGATTCGTCGAAAAACTGTTCTAGATTTAGAGGAAGAAGAATGGGATTTAACAATTGATGTTAACTTGAAGTCGATTTATTTGCTTTCTCGGCAGGTTATCCCTATTATGATTAAATGTAACGGGGGGAGTATTATCAACAATGGATCTGGCTGGGGTATAAAAGGCGGATCTGATGCAGTGGCTTACTGTGCAGCAAAAGGTGGTGTTGTAAATATGACTCGAGCTATGGCAATTGATCATGGGAAACATGGGATCAGAGTCAACTGTGTATGCCCTGGGGATATTGATACTCCACTCTTGCGAGGAGAAGCAAAACAATTAGGTGTTGGTGACGAAGAGTTCATGCGAGAAGCTGCTGATCGACCTCTTAATCGTGTAGGTAAACCATTAGATGTAGCTAAAACAGTTCTCTATCTTGCTAGTGACCTTTCAAGCTGGGTAACTGGTACTTCCATAATTGTTGATGGTGGGGGTTTAGCTTAATTTGAATTTCAAAGAAATTACATACTCGTTTATGTTGGAGGTATAATTTATGAATAAAAAGAGAAATTTGGTTCACCCTTACATTCCAAATTCTGTTCCAGAAATAAAGCAACAAATGTTGGAAGAGATTGGTGTTAAGGATATTGACACCCTATATGAAGACATCCCAGAGGATTTGAGATTTACAGGTGAGATGAATTTACCAGATCCCCTTCCTTCAGAATATGCTTTAGAAAGGCATGTTAGTCAACTATTAGCAAAAAATCAAACATGTCAAGAAAATCTTAGTTTCTTAGGAGGAGATTGTTGGCAACATTATGTTCCTGCAATATGTGATGAAATCAATCAACGCTCGGAATTTTTAACCGCTTATGCAGGTGAGCCCTATGAAGATCATGGAAGATTTCAAACACTTTTCGAATATGCTAGTATGATGGGAGAACTTCTAGATATGGATGTTGTAAATGTACCAACATATGATTGGGGGCAAGCTGCTAGTACTTCTATAAGAATGGCTGCAAGAATTACAAAACGCACTGAAGCATTAGTTGCAGAATCAATCTCACCAGATAGGTTGTTAATAATCAGAAATTACTGTAAGCCAATTATAAAAATTGAATTGGTTAAATATGATAAAAAAACTGGAAAACTTGATATTGATGATTTAAAAGCAAAAATATCATCTAATACAGCAGGTATCTATTTTGAGAATCCTTCATATCTTGGTTGTATAGAAGATCAAGGTAAGATTATCTCAGATATTGCTCATACACATGGTGCATTAAGTCTTATTGGAGTTGATCCAATTTCTTTGGGAATATTGATTCCTCCAAGTAACTATGGAGCAGATATTGTTTGTGGGGACATCCAAGGATTAGGTATGCATATGCAATATGGTGGAAGTCTTGCAGGTTTTATTGCGACTAGGGATGAAGAAAGGTTTGTGATGGAGTATCCTTCACGTCTTTTTGGGATAACTACTACAGCTGTTGAGGGTGAGCATGGTTTTGGTGATGTAACTTATGACCGAACATCCTTTCATGATAGAATTGAAGGCAAGGAGTTCATTGGTACAGCAGCTGCTTTGTGGGGGATTACTGCAGGTGTGTATTTGGCGCTAGTTGGACCACAGGGCATTCAAGAATTAGGAAAATTAATCATGCAAAAGTCACAATATGCTATGAAGAAACTTTCAGAGATTGAAGGAGTAAGCATTCCATTCTATGCGTCATCTCACTTCAAAGAATTTGTTGTAGACTTTAGTACCTCTAGTAAAATGGTTAAAGAAGTGAATAAGGCTTTACTAGAAGAAGGTATTTTTGGTGGAAAAGATATTTCAAAGGAGTTTCCAGAATTGGGGAACTGTGCTGTTTATTGTATTACTGAGATTCATACCAAGGAAGATATTGATAGACTTGTCCATGCGGTGGATGAATGTTTGAAAAAGGAGGAACCAAAATGAGCAGGAAAAACAAAGTAAGAAATTTCCACCAAGCTAAATGGGATGAACCAGTAATTTTTGAATTAAGTAACAAAGGAGAACGGGGTATTCTATTTCCTGAGATTGAAAAAGAGATAGAAATGGATATTGGTGATGGAATCTCTAATTTACCCAAAAATATGGTAAGAGAACAACCTCCTAATCTACCAGAGCTTTCTCAAATGCAAGTCCTAAAACACTATCTTCGATTATCACAGCAAACCCTAGGAGCTGATTTGAATGTTGATATTGGCCAAGGAACATGTACGATGAAATATAGTCCAAAAATAAATGAAAAATTAGCTACATCTTCAAAGTTTACTGAACTTCATCCATCACAAGATGAAACCACTGTTCAAGGAATTCTAGAAATAATCTATAAACTAGACTTATTTTTGAGGGAAATTTCAGGTTTAGACAAATTTACATTTCAACCAAGTGGGGGAAGCCAAGCAATATTCGCTATTGCTTCTATTATTCATGCTCACCATGAAGCATCAGGTGAATCAGAAAAACGTGATGAGATTATTACTACGATGTTTTCCCATCCTTCAGATTCTGCTGCACCAATTGTTAAAGGTTACAAAATAATAAATATCTATCCAAATGAAGATGGCTTACCTGCTGTTGAAGCTTTAGAGAAAGCTGTTTCTAATCGTACTGCAGGACTATTAATCACCAACCCAGAAGATACAGGAATTTTTAATCCTAAAATAAGAAAATTTACACGAATTGTCCACGAGGTTGGAGGAGTGTGTGGTTATGATCAAGCTAATGCTAATGGAATTTTAGGTATTACTAGAGCAAAAGAAGCAGGATTTGACCTTTGTTTCTTTAACCTACACAAGACCTTTTCTTCTCCTCATGGATGTGGTGGCCCAGCAGCTGGAGCTCTTGGCGTAACTGAAGAATTCATAAAATATCTACCAACTCCTTTAGTTGAATTTGATGAAAGTAAATACTTTTTCAATTACGACGTTCCCAGAAGCATAGGTAAAGTTAGAGCTTTTTATGGCGTAGTTCCCGCGATATTGAAAGCATATTCTTGGATTATGAGTTTAGGTAGTAAAGGATTAAGAGAAGTATCTGAAGTCGCTGTACTCAATAATAACTATCTATTAAAGAAGGTGTTAGAACTTCGTGGTGCAAGTGCTCCTTATGCAGAGGGAAGACACCGAATTGAACAAGTTCGTTATAGTTGGGATGAACTTTACAAGGAAACTGGAGTTACAACAGAGGACATAACTTGTCGCATGGTTGACTTTGGTTTTCACATGTGGTCTAGTCATCATCCTTTCATTGTTCCTCAACCTTTTACTCTAGAACCTACTGAATCTTACTCCAAAGCTGAGATTGACGAATATATTGCTGGACTAAAGAAGGTTGTAGAAGAAGCGTATGAAAATCCAGAAATAGTTAAGACTGCTCCTCATAGAAGTGTTGTTCATAAAATTGATGTAGATTCATTAGATGATCCAACAAAATGGGCTATTACTTGGAGAGCATACTTAAAGAAAAGTAAAAAGTAAGAATTACAAAAGATGGTTTGAGATGAAAAAAGTAGGTTTAATTGTAAACCCCATTGCAGGTATGGGGGGTAAAGTGGGACTTAAAGGAACTGATGGGCAAGCCATCTTGATAGAAGCCAAAAGTATGGGTGCTGAACAAGTATCTCCGCAGCGTACTGTTAAAGCTTTAGAAAGACTTATTCCACTCAAGAATGCAATTGAACTCATTACCTATCCTCAAGAGATGGGAGAAGAAGTAGCAAATCAATGTGGTTTTAATCCTAAGGTTATAGGTTCCATTACTCAAGGAATGACTTCATCAGATGACACCAAACAGGCATGTAAAGATTTGCTTAAGATGAAAATCGACCTTTTACTTTTTGCTGGAGGAGATGGAACTGCAAGAGATATTTACAATTCAATTGGAAATGAAATTGTAGTACTAGGTATCCCAACCGGTGTTAAAATGCATTCATCGGTTTTTGCCCACAATCCAAAGAGAGCTGGAGACTTAGCAATGATTTACCTTCAAGGAAAAGTGAAAGAGCTAAAAGAAGCTGAAGTTATGGATGTTGATGAAGAAGCATTTAGAAATGGGTTTGTATCTGCAAAACTATACGGTTACTTGAGGGTTCCATTTGGGAGAAGATATACTCAGGGATTAAAAGTAGGGAGTCCTCCAACTGAAAAATATTCTCAAGAGGCGATAGCTCAAAAAATTATAGATGATATGGAGGACGATTGTTTCTATATTATTGGACCAGGCACTACTACCAGAACTATCATGGAAAAATTAAACCTTGATTTTACTCTGTTAGGTGTAGACCTTCTTCATAGAAAGAAACTGATAGAAGAAGACCTTAATGAGAAAAAATTGCTTGAATATATAAAAGGAAAGAAGGCAAAACTAGTCATTACTCCTATTGGGGGGCAAGGTTTCTTATTTGGTAGAGGTAATCAACAATTAAGTCCAAATGTGATTAAGGAAGTTGGAAAAGATAATATTATTGTAATAGCAACAAGCCATAAAATCAATTCATTAAATGGTCATCCGTTTTTAATAGATTCAGGAGATACCGAGCTAGATCGGCTACTGAGTGGTTATGTTATTGTCATTACTGGATATCAAGAAAGTGTTGTTTATAGAGTAATTTCGTAAAAAACTTTCTTCAACACCATGTCCTTTATGTTTCTGTGAGTTTAAATATTAATCTCTTGTTTATATTAGTAAGATGTCCCGTTATGCAACGTTGCTTTTACTTCTAAAACACATGGGATTTGTTAATGGGAGAGTACAGTTTCAAAAATTAATCTTCCTTTTAGAAAAAAACTATCATATTAAGACAGAATATGACTTTATTCCATTCAAATTTGGTCCTTACTGCCAAGTTGTACAACAGGATATCCAACACCTTATTGATTATGGGTATATAGAACACGAGGAAGTCGAAAAAACAGGTTCAGAAGTTCTCCATCGTTATCAAATTACTGAATATGGTGAGCAATACTTGTTGGAAAACGATTTTGGTGAGATATATGACCAAGTTATTCAAGATCTTTGTTATGATTTCAAGAATTACAGCTTACGTCAACTGATTGAATACGTTTATGACAACTATCCTGAGTTTACAACTCATTCACAAATCAAAGAAGAATATTTCAATCTTAAACCAAAACAAGAAGATTTTACTTCTGCAGATAAACTTCTAGAAAGAAAACCGATTATAACTCCTTCTTTTGTTAAATGGCTAGATGAAGAGATTACAGAAACTACTAAAAAGTTAGATGTTTCTGATGTCCCCATTGAAGAAAAAGCAGATGAACTCCTAATAGACGATTTAGTCATTGAAATGTTAGACATTGCTTATGAAGACGTTGCAACAAAAGCACAGGAAATATCTACAAAAATCATGCTAGAGAGTTATGCGGAGTCAGGCGATATCAATAACAAAATTTATTTCATTTTAGAAATTCTTGAAACTCTGTTAAGTACTCTTCAAGAAAAGGACATCATTGGTATTTACACAGAGTTTTCAAATACTAAAACTAATATTCAAATGCTAGATGAACTCATTGCATTGCATAGGACATCTCTAAAATCAGATCTTGTAAGACTTTTATTCGAATTTATTGAGGATGTAGGATTTTTCTTAGATAGTATTGATAGTATTATATCCCTCTAAAGCCATATAAAAATAAGAAAAAAGAAGAATGTTAGTTCTTCAGTGTAGCGTGAGTTCTAAACATTACTTTTTCAATGTTATGCTAAATATTTTGATAATATAAGTTTTATACCTTGAATCATCAATTTAACGTCCTCATTACCATAGTGATCATACTCTCCGTGGGCCGCTCTATTTCTAATCTGAATCCAACCGGTTATTAGATTAATATCATTTGAAGGAATTATCTTATTCTTTGCTAATTCGTCCTTCAATTCGTTCATACCTTTAGGAACTAAATTATCTCCTTTAAGCTTTTTAATTTCAATTGAATGTTTTTCGCAAAGATTTCGAATATGTTGTTCTAATGTACTTCCAGCAATTACAACTGCTGCGTCTTTGTAACCTTCACTCATCAGATATTCTGCTTGTAGCAAGAAATTGGAGAAAAGATTTGCATGAATTAATTCATGTAAAGTGTTCAAATAACCAGCTTTTATATCATCATACAAAGCTTCAATTACACCCATCACTTCATCTAAATTATCGAAATACGAAGATGGGCTGATATCCTCTGTGAGTAAAGCAACTCTAATGTAATATTCAGATTCAGAACCAACAATTCTTTTTATAGTTGCTCTTGTTTTTGTAATTAGCTTATGATAAGCATCACTGTGAATATAAGGTATGGGTTTTGATGAATCAGGTCCAGCAGATAGAAATTTCATTAATTCAAGAGGATCTTTACTTTTTTCAATTGCTTCTTTCCTCAATTTAAGGTATTCCTCATGTATTTCATATAGTTGCTTAACATATAACTCTTGTATTTCTTTTTTCATCCATATCCCTGTAACAACTTCAATAAAGTATCAATTAAATATAAACCTATTTTAATTTCCTTCTATTTTCTAGTGAATTTTCGGAAAGGAAATGATATAGTCAGAAATTTGATTTTTGTTTGTTTTTATAGTCAAAATTAGATAAATAACTAATACTAACATACTACTGTGAAAAGAGCATGAGAAGAAAGAGCTTTTTCATTTAGAAGTTAGGGTGTTTCAAACTAATAATTTGTAGGTTTTAGGATAATGAATTCAGACTTTCCTTCAGAGATAAACCAAGATAAGCAAGAGCTTCTTAAATTATACGTTGGGGATTTGAAGGGTCTAAAAGCTATTGGTAAAGAAATTCATAGTGACCCAAGAACATTCAAAGAAAAAATTACTTCTTTAGGTATTAAAGTTCCGTTTCCAGGATCTATCTGGTGCAAGGTTTCTCAACACTTCAATGGGCGGTTCTTTAAACCTCTTCCAATGTGGTTAGAAGAAGTCATAATTGGTTCTCTATTAGGTGACGCACAAATAAGATTACAAAGCAAAGTAAGAGCGCACAACAATAATCCTAGTATTTTTGAATATGAAGCAGTCTTAATGAGTATTTCCAAATTAAGAAAGAGAGTTAGTGAAGGTAAGCAGATGACCAAAGTTGAGGTTCAATATTGGAATTCCGCAATCGATTTAATTAAACAAACTAATACTGCAAATTTCAGATTACACAAGTCAATTCTGGAATTAGATTGGATTAATTTACTTAGAAAGAAATTTGAAAGTTTTTTTAAAGTTACACCTTTTATCAATAAAGCAAATAACAAAACAACAAAATGGACTTGTGGTTTTGACACATCTTCCTCAGTCAATTTATTCGATACATGGAAGAACTGGTATTTTCTTAAGAACAATAAAACCACTAAAAGAATACCAATACTCTCTCCTTTGACTCCAAACATATTATTACATTGGTATATTGGAGATGGTTACTTCTCAAGAGGTGACATGTCAATATGTACTCATGCTTTCTCAAATGACGAACAAAAAAGTCTTGTAATTTACCTTAACACTGTGGGGATTAAAAGTACTATAAGACATAAAAGAAATTACAGATATATTGGAATTTCTCTAGAAAAAGAGAATAAGGAAAGATTCTTTGACTTCATCAGTCGAAGCAAGTTATATGAAGAAGCCACCAAATTATTTCCCTACAAATTTTCAAACAAAATTACAAAAAGTGAGTGGAAAAAGAGCATATTCAACGAAAAACCAGAATATTTTCTTCAAGGAAATGATATTCATAAGAAGTTGGAGAAAAAAATGAATATTTCGGAAAAGTAGCCTAAAATAAAAGAAAGAAAAAGGAATTATTTATTCCTTAATGTTGTATGAGCAGCAGCTAAACGAGCGATTGGAACACGATAAGGACTACAGGAAACATAGTTTAAACCAATTCTATAACAGAAATCTATAGACTGAGGATCCCCGCCCTGTTCCCCGCAAATTCCACACTC
This sequence comes from Candidatus Heimdallarchaeota archaeon, assembly GCA_023132955.1. GTDB lineage: Archaea > Asgardarchaeota > Heimdallarchaeia > Heimdallarchaeales > Heimdallarchaeaceae > UBA460. The sequence goes on along the minus strand of JAGLXK010000273.1, from coordinate 16,474 downwards.
TAACTCTGGGTTTGCCGCTTTTCCTTCATCTACAGTCATCTTCATCAGACGACCTACACCTGTTTCTTCAATTGAAACAAATGGATCAGACTCAAGAATACCCATTTCCATATATTTTGAGATAAAGGTACCAGCATCATCTCTACTAAAACCTAATGCCATTTGATGAAGATCATTTGTTCCAAAACTAAAGAATTGAGCACCTTTTTCCCCACCTGCAATTTCACTGCTTGTCAAAGCTGCTCTTGGTACTTCAATCATTGTTCCAACAAGATACTTAAATTCAATACCTTCTTCTTGCATCACTTCCTTGGCAACACGGTCAATAATTGTTCTTTGATGTTCGAATTCTTTTTGGAATCCTACAAGAGGAACCATTACCTCAGGAAATACTTTTTTACCACTTTTGATAACTTTAACAGCTGCTTTGAATATTGCACGAGATTGCATTTCTGTAACAATTGGCATAGTAATTCCGAGTCTGCAACCTCTCAGACCGAGCATAGGATTTTGTTCTTTCATTTCTCTTACAACTTCTAGCATATCAGCTGTTTCCTTGAAATCTTCATCCTTCTTACCTGCTAGTTTTGCTTCAAAAATCTCAGTCATTAATTCTTCTTCACTTGGCAAGAATTCATGTAGAGGAGGATCAATCAAACGTATAATAACAGGATAACCTTTTGAAACGTCAAATATACCTCTAAAATCTTCTTCTTGAACAGGCTCTAATTGATCAACATAGTGCTTTCTTTCTTCGTCATTTTTGGCTAAAATCATGCCCCTGACTAAATCAAGATTATCAAAGAACATGTGTTCTGTTCTACATAAGCCTATACCCTTCGCTCCAAACTCTAAAGCCTTTATGAACTGATCAGGTTTATCAGCATTAGCTTTCACACCAATTTTAGCGGTTTCATCACACCAATCCAAAATAGTTTTCATTGATTCTGGTAATTCAGCGGGACGAGTGGGTAATTTGTCAGAATATATAGACCCATCATCACCATCTATAGTAATCCAATCTCCTTCTCTAACTACTAAACCATTTGCAGTAAGTTCACGTTTCTCTATATCAATGGATATTCCACCCTTTTCACTACCTACAATACAAGCTTTACCTATTTGTCTAGCAACAATTGCAGCATGACTAGTTAGACCACCTTTCATTGTCAGAATACCTTTGCTTGCAGCCATTCCATGGAAATCTTCAGGAGTGGTTTCAACTCTTATTAAGATTACATCTTGGCCTTGTTCAGATATTTCTTGTGCTCTATCTGCATCAAAAACTGCTTTACCAGTTGCAGCAGCAGCACCAGCAGCTAATCCAGTACCAAGAAACTTATCTTTTATGTGTTCCTTGATTTGTTTTACTGGTGCATTTGGATCTATTTTACCCCAATCTATAGAGGGGAACAAGGCGTTTTCTACATCATCTGGCTCTATTCTAAGGATCGCTTCTTCCTTGCTTATCGCGCCTTCTTTTACCAAATCATAAGCAATTTGGCTTGCAGCAATACCTGTTCTTTTTCCATTTCTGGTTTGGAGCATGTAGAGTTTACCTTGTTGGATAGTGAATTCCATGTCTTGCATATCTCGGTATCTTTTCTCTAACAACTCAGAGATCTCAAATAGCTGGTTGTATAAATCTGGCATTGAAGCTTTTAGATCTTCAATTGGCACTGGAGTACGAATTCCTGCTACAACATCTTCTCCCTGTGCATTTACTAGAAATTCACCATAAAGTTTTTTCTCACCATCAGATGGATTACGTGTAAATGCAACTCCTGTTGCTGATGTTTCTCCGAGATTACCATAAATCATAGTCATAACATTAACTGCGGTTCCTAAATCATGTGGAATACCTTGATGATTCCTATAATCAATTGCTCTTCTAGTATTCCAGCTTCTGAAGACAGCTCGAATAGCATCATCTAGTTGTTTCCTTGGGTCTTGAGGAAATTCCTCCCCCATATGCTCTTTGTAAATCGCTTTGTACTTTTGTATTAATTTCTTAAGCTCATCAGCTGGTATTTCTGTATCGTTTTCTATACCTAATTCATGTTTGAGCTTTACCAGCTCTTTCTCAAAATGTTCTTTGCTAACACCTTTCACAACATCAGCATACATGTACATGAAACGTCTATAAGAATCATAAGCAAATCTTGGATCATTTGAAATGTTAGCTAATTCTTCAACAGAAACATCATTCAAACCTAGGTTTAACACAGTATCCATCATACCTGGCATTGAGATTCTTGCCCCAGAGCGAACTGATACAAGTAATGGATCTTCATCGTCACCTAATTTTTTACCCATATGCGTCTCCAAAGCTTCCAAAGCTTCATCTACTTCTGCCTTTAATCCTAATGGATACTCCTCATTATTTGCAAGAAAATGAAGACAGGCTTGAGTAGAAACAACAAATCCTGGTGGTACAGGTAAGCCTAATGAGGTCATTTCGGCTAGATTAGCGCCTTTTCCACCAAGTAAGTTTTTCATATCTGCGCTTCCTTCGCAGGCTTCTTTATCGAAAAATTTGTAAACATATTTTTCTGTCATTGAACTGACACCTTCGTCTTGAACTTCTAGTATTCACATTTTTAAGCTTACGATTTATCATATTTTCTTTTGAAAGACAAAACTTAACAAATATATCGAAAAACAAACATGTGAAAAACAAACTAATTCTACTTACAAATGATGATGGAATAAAGTCTTCAGGTCTTAATTCATTAAGAGATGAATTAAGTAAAATTGCAAATGTTGTGTGTTTTGCACCAGCTGAAGCTAGTTCCGCTGTTTCAAAAGCACTAACTTTTCACAAACCCATAAGATTTTTTCCAGTAACTTATGATGATGGAACAACAGGATATAGTACAACTGGTTCCCCAGCTGATAATGTATTAGTAGGATTTCATGTTTTAAAAAGAAAACCAGATATCGTTGTTAGTGGAATAAATTATGGGGACAACTCATCAATTCACTCTATACTCACCAGTGGTACTTGTGCTGCAGCTTTTGAGGCATACTTCAACAATGTTCCTGCGATAGCATTCTCAGCTGATCTTTCAGAAGATTCTCAGATGATAGACCAAAGAGGTATTGATTTTGGCAAAGTTGCTAAAATTTCCGCAGAAATTGTCGATGTAGTTTTAGAATTGGACTGGCCCAGAGATTTAGCCTTTCTAAATGTTAATTATCCAAAGGGAATATCTGATAAAACTAAGGTATATATTACATCTCCAACTCTTTACAAATACGACAATTTTATGGTTGAAAAGAAGGATCCACGTAAACTTACTTATTTATGGTTATGGGGAGAAAAGAAAGATTCTTTTCCGGAAAATACAGATACTTGGGCGGTTGTTAATCAAAATAGTATCAGTATATCCCCTATTGGTTTAAATTTGTATCATACAACTGATTCAGCATTAAAGTTGCTTAATATCTTACAACAGCAGATTAAGGATAATATGCTTTAGTATATTTGAAGATAGGAACTTCTTTATTCTTCCCTTTAAATACTAATATCTGAATAAGGAAGTGATTAGTTTGGCCATAGAATCACGTGAATATCAAAATTTTATTGTTAATAGGATTTCATCATTGATTGAATCAAATCACAGTGTTATTCTAGAATTGGATTGTGGTATGGGCAAACGAGTTTTAATGTATCGTCTCCTTACAGAGATTTTCAAGGAACAGAAAGTAGTCGTTTTTCTACAAACCCATTCATCATTAGAAGAAACTGTCAAGTACATTGAAAATGAATATGGTGGATTAGAAGGTTTAGCTGCTATTAAAAGTGGTTCTAATTCCCAATACAGAAAATATCTCATTGAAAACAATCGGGTGATTTTATCTTTACCTATTGTATTTTCCAATACAATTCAGAAATTTCCAGAGCTAAGTGAAGGAATCGAGATTGTTATCATCAATGAAGTTGATCAAATCGTAAAAAGAGTGTCTCATCGAAGAATTTTGTGTGTCCCCTGGGGGAAACTTATACCCAATTTAGATGCCAAGATAGTTGGAATGAGTGGTACTCTCAGAGATGATCATCTAGTCTTAGATGGCGATCAACTACAATTAAGAAATGAATTGAAAACACTTATTGAATTTATTCCAGATAGCAAAGTAATTACTATTGAAGACTTCATTGATACTGACATCAAGGAGCACATACAGGATACAGAAGTCATTATTCATCCTATTGAAGATACAAAAACCGCTAGAATCATTAATTTACTAACTGAAAATATAGAAGAAATTAGAGAAATAATAATTCAAGAGGTTAGCGAAACATCGCCAAAAGACAGTAATAAGTTACGCTCAAATTTCTACCATAACCTTCCACTTCTTTCTGTTGAAACAGAACTTGTTGAAAAATTGAATAGACTCCTTCTCCTCAGGAAATATGTTTATTCAATGCCTGCACAGACTTATCGAAATTACTTAATAAGATATGGAATTGAAAAAAGTGAACTAGATGATTTACCTGAAATTAGCGGTAAAGAACTAAAAGTGATCAAGATAGCTAAAGAATATCAAAAAACCACAATCCTTTGCTCCTTTCTTTCTACAGTTGAATCTCTATCGCAACTTCTAACAAAGGAGAATTTTGAAGTTTTCAATGTAACAGGTAAAATCAAGAATAAGATGGAGATTCTTGAAAATTTCAAGATGACAAATAAGCAATCTGTTCTTATTATGTCACCTGTTGGAGAGAGAGATATAGATCTCCCTCATACTGAAATGATAATCGTTTTTGACCTGGTGAATTCTCCGAAAACTGTTTACCAAAAGATGAAAAGAGGTCGTGGTGGCAAAGTTACTCTCCTATTTTATGATGAGACCTCTGAGAAAACGAAAGTTAAAAATGTTGTAGATAAGATAGCTGTACGCTATCCATGGTCGCTTATATTCTTCATTAAGAGCTAGTCTGAATGAACGAATATAGTCTTGATTCATAATCTTTTTAATATATCCTAAAACCCTCTTACTGCGAGGACATTAGTTTTTATTTGGTATATAGGTGTTCATATGACCAAGAAAAAAGGTAAAGCAGATCCAAATAGTCGATGGGTTCTAGTAAATTCTATGTTTGACGAATTAGGACTAGTTCGCCAACATCTAGATTCTTATAATGATTTCATTGAAAAAGGATTGCAATCTGTGATTAATGAAATTAAAGTTATTGAACCAGAAGATTCTGAATTTTATGTGAAACTTAAAAAAGTTGAGGTTGAGGAACCAACAATTAGAGAAGCTGACGGTTCCCAGAGTTCGATATATCCTATGGAAGCAAGAATTCGAAACCTTACTTATGCTTCAAGATTAAACCTTCACATGATCCCCATTAAAAAAAGTGGGGAAGATGGTGTGGAAACTCCATTAGAAGAGATTAGTGTCTTCATTGGTTATCTTCCTATAATGTTAAAATCCAAAAGCTGTCAATTATACAACAGAGCTCCAGAATCTCTTGTTAAACTCGGTGAGGATCCTAAAGATCCAGGTGGCTATTTCTTAGTGAATGGAAGTGAAAGAGTAATAGTCACACAAGAAGATTTAGCTCCAAATCGAATTTTGATTGAAAAATCGACAAGTAAAGGAAATGTGACTAGTGAAGCTAAAGTTTTCAGTGTAATTCATGGTTTTAGAGCACCTGTTACAGTAGAACATACCAGTGACGTTCAATTAAGAGTTAGTTTTCCAAGCATGCCAAGAAAAATATCGCTTATCTTGCTGATGAGAGCACTTGGTATCGACAGAGATGATATGATTGCAATGGCAATAAGTCCTACACCTGAATTGCGTGCTCGTGTAATGTCGATTTTAATGCGTGAATCCTCAGAAATTGATACTACTGAAGAGTCACTAGATTATATCGGAAAAAGAGTAGCTGTTGGACAAACTAAAGAATATCGTATTAACAGAGCCATGCAAGTTTTAGATAAATATTTACTACCTCATCTCGGAAGTGACACAGAATCACGATTAAAGAAAGCATTCTTCCTAGCTAGGATGGCTCAAAGACTTCTTGAATTAGAAGCGGGTATCAGACCTGAAGATGATAAAGATCACTATGCAAATAAACGATTGAAACTAGCAGGTGATCTTTTATTAATGCTGTATCGAGTTGCCTTTCACGCTCTTTGTAGAGACATCAAATATCAATTAGAAAGAGTTACTGTCAGAGGTAGAAAACCAAATCTTAAAACCGCTGTTCGTGCAGATTTAATTACAGAAAGATTGCGTCATGCATTAGCTACAGGAAATTGGACTGGAGGAAAATCAGGAGTAAGCCAACTTCTAGATAGAACAAACTATATGTCAGCCTTAAGTCATCTACGAAGGGTGGTAAGTCCTCTCAGTAGAAGTCAACCTCACTTCGAAGCAAGAGATCTTCATCCAACTCATTTTGGCAAAATATGTCCAAATGAAACACCAGAAGGACCAAATTGTGGTTTAGTAAAGAATCTCGCACTTCAAGCATATATTAGTGTAGGTTTAAATAGTAAAGATGTTGAGAAAAAACTTGTTGATGGTTTAGAATTAAATAAAATTAAAGCTGCAGATTTAGTTGAATCTAGCTCTGACCTCGCTAAGAAAGTTGCTAATCCAAATTACTGCAAGGTTTTCTTAAATGGAAGTTTTCTAGGGGTAGTTCAAAACGGTGAAGAGTTCTACGAAAAAGCAATAGAAAAGCGAAGAACAGGTGACTTTCATCATGAAGTTAATGTTTCTTATTATCCGGACACCAATGAGATAATGGTTAACTGTGATGCAGGTAGAGTTCGCCGCCCTCTTATTATTGTCAAAGAAGGAGAACCACAGCTTACCAAAGAAAAGTTCAACTTGATTAAAAGTGGTAAATGGACATGGAGTGATTTGATAAGAAATCAAATTGTTGAGTATGTTGATGCAGAAGAAGAAGAAAATCTCTATATTGCAATAGATGAAGATGCTTTGAATCCTGAAATTACTCATATGGAAATTACTCCAAGCACCATTCTTGGGATATGTGCTTCATTAATTCCATTCCCTGAGCACAATCGTTCTGATCGTAACGTCTATGAAGCAGGAATGGCAAAACAAGCACTTGGAATCTTTTCTGCTAATTTTAGATATCGTATGGATACCAGAGCACATATTCTGCATTATCCACAAAAACCTTTAGTTAAAACTCACGGTATGGATTCTATTGGATTTGAAAGCCGTCCTGCTGGACAAAACTTTATCGTTGCTGTGTTATCTTATGAAGGATATAATATGGAAGATGCCCTTCTAATAAACAAGGCAGCCATTGAAAGAGGATTAGGGAGAAGCACTTTCTATCGAACCTACGATGCGGAAGAAAGAAAGTATCCAAATGGTCAAGAGGATACTTTTGAAATTCCTGATGATACAGTAAGAGGTTACAAAGATGAATCTCAATATGTTCATCTAGGGGAAGATGGAATCATAGAACCAGAAATTGCTGTTGATGGACACAGAGGAGAGGTTTTAATTGGTAGGACCAGTCCTCCAAGGTTTTTGGAAGAGTATACTGAATTTGATGTCCCACCTCAAAATAGAAGAGAAACAAGTAAAGCCATGAGACATGGTGAGAATGGTTTATCGGATATGGTTGTGCTAACTGATACAAATGAAGGAAACAGACTTGTAAAAGTTAAAGTTCGATCAGAGAGAATTCCAGAAATAGGAGATAAATTTGCTTCAAGACATGGACAGAAGGGTGTTATTGGTTTAATTATTCCTCAAGAAGATATGCCTTTCACTGAATCAGGTATTGTTCCCGATATAATCATTAATCCTCATGCAGTTCCTTCAAGAATGACAATTGGGATGCTAATGGAATTACTAGCCGGAAAAGTAGCAGCTTATGCAGGAGAAGCAATTTATGGCACTGCATTTAATAAAACTAGCTTAACAGATTTGCATAATACTCTAAAAGCTCAAGGCATGCACCCACTTGGTAGAGAAGTGATGTATGATGGTAAAACTGGCAGAAGACTAGAAGGAACTATTTTTGTAGGATCTCAATTCTATCAAAAACTTCACCATCTAGTGCAAGATAAAATCCACGCTCGAGCTCGAGGTCCAATTCAAATGCTTACAAGGCAACCAACTGAAGGAAGAGCCAGAGAAGGAGGGTTAAGGTTCGGTGAAATGGAAAGAGATTGTCTTATAGGACATGGAACATCCATTTTGCTTAAGGAAAGATTACTTGATGAGTCTGATAAAACAGATGCTTTAATCTGCTCCAAATGTGGATTCTTAGCTATGTATGATAGAAACAAAGACAGATATCATTGTCCAATATGCAGAGAAGAAACTACTGTTTCAAAAGTAGTTATCAGTTATGCGTTTAAACTACTATTGCAAGAATTAATGAGTCTAGGAATTGCGCCTCACATAGAACTTGAAGATATTGCTTAATAATTTCTTTCACTCTATTCTTTTTATTTTTGAAGTTACTCTGAGATTTTGTCTTTTATTATCTGATTATAATCCTCATCAGAGATTTTTTTTAGATTATAATACTGTAACTCTTCTCCAATTACTTTAGCTAATAAGTGATAACATAGTGTTTTTTCTCCTCTGCTCAAAACTCGGATTTGAAAATCCTTGCATTCACAATAGTTGCTATCAATCAAGATATAGTTTCCACCTGTTCCTTCAATTTCCCATATGGCAATTCTCTCATTAAGAATTAATTTGTGGAGTCTATTTTCTCGTAGAGCTTTCACTGCTTTTTCACCCCGAGATTCAAAAAGTGAGATAATCTCATTTTCTGTAATTTCAGATAATGTTCCCTCTTCTTTTATTAGCTTAATCAGTTTAACTAATTTTTCATTATCTGATAATGATGGATTTATCATGTAATCACATTCTTCAATATTTTGTCTATTGAATATGCTACTTTAATTTTTTCTAAAAATCATAGAAGAAAACAGATTTTTGAAGAAATTTAGCTATTTATTGCTTGATCATAACATCAACAATGTCAAATTGTCGGAGAACCAGATTTTTTACTTTATTTATGTTTTTTCCATTTCTTCCAATTGCTCTTCCTTTATCCTTGTTATCAACTTCAACTGTAGCAGCTTTTCCATTTCTTCTATCCAAAAAGGTTACTTCTCTTATGATAATTGGTAAGAAACAATTTCTAATGAATTTAGCGGGATCTGATGAATGCTCAATGATTTCTACATCCTTTGCAATCATTTCTTTTAACTTGTTTATGTTCATTCCACGCTTCCCAATTGCTAATCCAGCTTGTCCCCCAGAAACAACAAAGACGACTTTGTTATCTTCTTCATCAACAATGCAATCTTTTATGGTGACGTTAACGATTCCTTGAAGGATAGTTATATATTGCATTTCTGTTTGTGATAGTTTAACTGCAGGCATTTTATTTCATCCATATCTTAAAGTCATATTTTTGTATTTATTGACATAAATCTATTTTGATAAGAGTTGTCCCCTTTCTTCCCGATTCAAGTAATCTTTATAGTTTGGATGTTTAAAAGTCTATTTAAACATTAGTTGGATACGGTTTTACAATACTCACTTGTATTTATTTCTTTTTAATCGCCTTGAGTATATCGCTGTCTCCCATTTCATAGATAGTTAAAGCTGCAACAAAGTGTGGTCTTCCACAAATTGCACCTAAATCTAACGATGAACCTGTGAATTCTAAAATAGGTATTTCAGAAAGATTTGCATACCTATATACATCCTCTTTAACTTTTTGAGGAGCGTTGTTTGATAATATTACCAGTTTAGCTTGTTTGTTTAATAGTGCGTTATTTGCAGTGTCTGCACCATAAGAAACTTTTCCGGTATCTACTGCGATTCTAATGCTTCGGTTGAGGTCCATAAATTCGTCACCTTTCTTTTGCTTGAAGCTGTCTTTCTGCTTAAATTATTAAATATTTGCACTTTTGAGTTTTATTTCTTATATGCTTTTTAGATTAGATTTCAAATGCTCCAGAAAACAAAACATCCCATGCTTTGCTCCAACGTTCAGGATGGGCAACATCTATCCAGAATACATTTTTGGGGCAGAGATATGCCTTTACTTTGTTATCATCAATCAAATGTGGTAAAGTATCTCCTGAAATAGATTTTCCTTCTGAATTAGACAAATAATCCATGATTTGCGGTTCAAAAACATAAATTCCAGTATTTATGTAACCACTTTGCTGTGATTTCGTGGGCGGTTCCTCAAATCTTGTTACTAGTTTATTAATCATATCATCTATGTAGAACACTCCATAATCAGAAAAAAGTCCTTTATCTGCAGTTTTTCCCATAATCTGATAATAATCATTTACCCCAATCCCGCAAACAGTAGCTATTATATCCTTTTTGTGATTCTTGTGATAGTCAATCAAACTTACTAGATTTATATCTGTTAGAATATCAGAATTCATGACAATAAATGTATCAGAAACGAGATTTCGAGCATTATATATTGCCCCTGCTGTATCCAAGTTTGTAGACTCACTCACATAACTTATATCCAATCCATTCCATTTTTGACCAAAGTGTTTCATAATTCTATCACCTAATTTTCCTATCAGTAGGACAATATCAGTAATTCCACTTTTGGCAATTAATTCAAGATTGTATTCAAGTAATGGTCTGTAACCAACAGGAATCATTGCTTTGGGAATGGTTTCTGTTAATGGTTTTAGACGAGCTCCTTCACCACCAGCCAAAATTAAAACTTTGTTTTTTCTTAACTCAAATTCTTTTTCTATTAATCTGACTAAGAAGTCCTTTATCGAGCCAGCTCCTTTCTTATCCTGAATTGCTTTCCATATATTTTCAGGAAATTCAACAGTAAATTTATGAACCATTGCTTGCCACCTTTCTAGTAAATTCTTTATTTAGCTCATTTAGTTTACCATTCTTTTTTAGTTTTCCCCTTAGAAATAGCATTCAAATCTGATGAAGGATACTTTTATAATCATTGGAATTTTCTATTTCTCAAATTTGACTAGATTGTTCAAAAAAGATAGGTGAAATAGCTGTCTAACAGGATTTCTATTACTAAACATGCGCTTGATCGGATAAAGAAGCATCAGGAAATTGCTGATAAATATAACCTAAATATAGATCAAATTCTTGATCTTAGCTTAGGTGATAATCTCTTTGTTCCACCCGCCCTAGTTCAGAAAATCATCACAAACACCATTCAATCAATAGATCCAAGAGACAGCTATCCAATAAATTATTTCTCTTTCATTGAAGAGATTTCACGTTTTGCTGGCGTTGAAGTACCTACAATTTATCCTGGATTAACTCACACTCAGCTTCTGCAAAGAATGATTTCGATTACAACAAAACCAAAAAATGATATCATTTTACTAGCTCCTGATAAGGAAATTTATGATGTAATTGCTCAAAATCAGAAGCTTAATGTTCAAAAAATTAGCTTAATGGACAACTTTGAACTAGATATAAATGCAATAATTGAACTAGCAGAAAAGACATCTCCAAAAGCAATTATCTTTTCCTCACCACACTATCCTACTGCAAATCAATTTGACGAAGGTGCTGTTCTAACTCTAGCAAGAGAACTTGAAATCCCCATAATAGTTGATGAATCTTATGTTGAATTTGGAAAATACAGTTTGATAAATCAGGTGCAGTATTTTGATAATTTAACTGTAATTAGGTCTTTTGCCAAAGCATGGGGATTGGGGGCAACTTCTTCTGCATATCTTATCTCTGATCCAAAGTATATTAATTTGCTAAAAGAAAATTATTTCATTGAAGAAATCCCCCCAATTCATATTTTAGCAACAACACATATTTTACAAGCACCTTATAAGTTCGTAGAATTGATAAATAACTTCATTGCTGAAAGAAAACGAGTAATGGAACACTTGAAAATACTCAGTGGGTTAAATGTTTCTCGAAGCGATACAAATTTTCTATTCATACGCTATAAGAATGAAATTAGCGAACTGTATGACCAACTCTGCAGTAAGGGTATAATTGTTCAGATTTTTGACAACAATCAATCTTTCAAAGATAAAGAAAAATCTTTTCTTGTTACTCTAGGTGATACAGCTACAAATGAAAGATTCATTTTAGCTGCAATAGAAGCTTTAGAAACCATGCTTTAAAAGCGAAAAATTATTCCCGTTCCTTATTTTCTCTTGTAATAGCGTTTTGTAGGACTACCACAATCAGGACAACCATCCACTTTATGCTTAAATTTACTTCCGCAAACAGTACATTTCCAGAAGTATTCACGTTGATGTTTTATCTTGAATTGAAAAGATTGAAATTTCACATTCAGCTTATTACAAACATTTTGAACAGCATTATCATCGCTAAGAACTACACTATTGGGGTAGTCTTGTGATAAAGCAATTACATTTAAATCAGTTTTTGATAATGAAGAATAATCACCAGATTCCTTAGCAGAATTAGTTACCAAAGAAACAGCGGATTCTGTTGGAGTAGCAAAAACAATTTGTCTTTCTTCTTTCAACAAAGCTAAATTTGATTTAGCTTGAAAAGATACAATTTCTTCTTTGAGCGTCTCAGGAATTATCAAAACCTCATTATCATCAATTTTTCTTTCAAAAATAAAATGATGAATAATAGCAGTTGAATCAACTATGAAATATTGGGGGTGGGGTTCCTGTCTATGCCCATTCATCTGAATCATCAGAGGTTAAATCTTAGTAGTTTTTCTCTCACACGAGGAACATAATTATCAGCAAATCTTATGAAACTTATTCTTTCAGAAGACTTCTTTATCTCTATTGATTCCTTATATCCTAAACTGAAGTAGGTCTTTCCATCAATCACGACACTGCCAGACCTGTATTCACTTAGATTTGTTACTTTGATTGTAGATTCCAGAGAAAATACCATAGGTACAATGCTTCTTGAAATCGGACAAATTGGTACTAAAGTAATAGCTTCTATTGAAGGAACAATCAGAGAACCACCAGCAGATAAAGCATAGGCGCTAGAACCTGTACTAGTAGCAATTATAAGCCCATCACTATTCAAGGTGTAAAGGAATTGATCATCTACATGTACCCCCAATGTGATAACATGTCCTATTTTGTCAGAGGTAACAATAGTATCATTTGCTGCGGGAACAGTTGGAGAATTTTCTGAAGAAACATCTATGGTATAATAATCTTCAATGAAATATTCTATATTTTCAAGCTTCACTAAAGCTTCATCTACTTCTTCTGGCTGTATTTCGGTAAGAAAGCCTACTTTTCCACAGTTTACTCCAAAGATTGGACTATTTTTCCAAGTTGCAAATGTTTTTAGAATTGTTCCATCACCACCAAAAACAAAAATCATGTCTACTTTTGTTTTAGGGCACGAATGTTCGGGAGAACCTTCCTTCTTAGCGAGAAATGTATCTAGATACACAGTATAACCTTGATTCTTCAGCTTCTCAAATAACTTAAGTGCTGATTTTTGGGCATGATCATGACTTGAACTTGTTATTAGTAGGCATGAATCTTTGGAAAATAAACTCATCTTATGGTTAAAATTGAATAGAAATTAAAAAAGGTTCGGTATTACCTTTTTGGTTTATTAGCCTTAGCAATAAAATATCCCAATGTAGGTTGTTCTCCCGGAATAAACCTTTGAACAGGATATGTTCTATTTTCAACTATTGAACCCGAGTTGTGTAAAGTATACCGTTGCTCTACAATCTTCAATCTTAATTTCTCACTAGCATAATCAATAACTTCTTCATTTTCTTCTTTTGTGATAGTACAAGTTGAATAAACCAACGCGCCACCTGGTTTTAATAAATTATTGCAGGAATGCAGAATTGCTTTCTGGTACATTGCTGTTGCTTTGATAGTTTTTCTGTCTGTTTCTAGTAGCAATCTAGGTCTTAATCCTAAGGAGGTACAGGGTGGATCAACTAAGACTTTATCAAATTTCATAGACCAACTTCTACTGAAACTAATTATGTCTCCTACTTTTGTTTGAATGTTTTTTAGTTTATATTTCTCTATTTTCTTGTTTAGTTTCTGTATTCTGTTCTTTGATCTATCAATTGCAACAATCACTGCTTCACTTTTTGAAAGTTCATTAAGATGAATTGTTTTGTTACCAGGTGCTGCACAACAATCAAGAATCTTTTCATTTGCTTTTGGTTCCAGATTCATACTGGTTAAATAAGCAGGTAAACTTTGAAAGTATGCAGGAAAACCATCTAAACCTACTTGTTGAAGGTTTGGAACCTTGAACGGAGAAATCAGATTCCTTGCTGCAACTCCTTTCCTTTTAACCAGTATATCATGATGATTTAGTAAAGCCTTAGCTTTTGCTACAGGAATTTTTACTTGGTTCAGTACCTTAACTATATCATTCATCCTTACTTTATTCGCTCTTTTAACTCCTGGGATAAAAATATCTGATCCTTGATAGATCATCTCTGCTGCACGATTATCAACAACCATCTCTTTCGTATTTTCTTCAAATTCTAAAGGAAATGGTCCTTTTGGTTTCGTTACTATTACATTGGGGAACTTGCTATGTACTTTGGTTTCATATCCAATCCGTTCAAAACTGTCTACTATTCTCTCCATCATATCATGCTTCTGAAAAACATGAAGTGTGTATTCTTCCATGGGTGTAGATATTTTTTCAAAATATTTCTTAGCTAAAATACCACCAAAGAGTTCTTCAACATATTCTCTAAACTCTTTCCCGATGACCCTTCCATTGGAATGTAAATGAGAATATGTCAATTCTTTCCCCTAATCTAGTGAATGAAACTCTACTTTACGTGTTGTTGTATCAAGAATTGCCACCGTCGGATGATCATATAAATCAAAAGTTTCCCCAGGATTTATTATGATAGTTTTTCCAACTTTCTTCAGAAGTTTCTTATGGGTATGTCCCGTTATAATATAATCATAAGGGTCTTTCGAATAAATCAGTGAATTAAGTACAAGCTCTTCTGTACCATGATAGAGAGCAAACTTCTGTCCATCTAAACTGATTTCACCTATTTCTGGATAAAAGAATCCAACTTCTTTCATCATTTCTGATATGACCGCCGTATCACCTTTATTGTTCCCTGAACAAAGATAAAATTTACCTTTGTATTCTTCAAACATTTTTACACAAAATGGGGAAACTAAATCTCCAGCATGGATTATTGTTTCTATTTCTTTCTCTGTAAAAAGTTCCAAAGCTTTTCTTATATTTGATCGGTGATCATGACTATCACTCATGATTCCTATTTTCATAATTTACACCTATGTTTTTGATAAAACTGATTATCACTTTGGTGCGGGAAGGGAGATTCGAACTCCCGGACCACTAAGGACTAGAATCTGAATCTAGCGCCTTTGACCACTCGGCAATCCCCGCAAGGAAGGCTGGTTTTTCTATCGTTTTCTTTCTAACAAGATATTTAAATCATTGTATCTTATGTTTTTTGTATTCAGAGGAAGTTGTGAATTTATGAGCTTACGACCCTATCTTGAAACACTTAAGCAATCTGATTTTCTAATTGAGATTAATGATGAAGTTAAGTTGGAATATGAGATTACGAAGCATCTTCAATCGAACTATAATAAAGCTGTTTTGTTTTCCAATGTTAAAGATTCACACTTTCCTCTCTTAGGCAATACTATCTCTTCCCGCGAGCAACTTAAACTCGTTTTAGACGAGCATGAGGACTATTATAACTTCTTTCAACAATCACTTCTTAACCCTCAAAATCCTTCGGAGGTTGAAACTAGTCTTACTTTCTCTAACACCAAACCCGTTAATCTCTCCCATCTCCCTATCCCCAAATTCTTTCCTATTGATGCTGAGAGATATCTCACCTCAGGTATTGTTTTCGCACAATTTCCCAATACTGATGTTCCTAACATGAGCATCCATAGAATTATGGTTCTCAATGATCAACAAGGGGTTATTCGTATTGTTCCCCGAAATTTACATAAGATCTTCTTAGAGAACAAGCGTAAGGGTTTGGATACTCCTATTGCTGTCGTTAATGGTTATCATCCCATTCTAGCTTTGGCAGCTTCTTCTCCTTCTCCTTCAGGTAAATCTGAACTTGCTATTGCTAACTCTCTCATGAGGGGGAATCTTTCCATTCTCAAAACTCCCCGTTATGGTATTCCTGTTCCTTCCGATGTTGAATTTATTCTAGAGGGGAGAATCCTAGCCGATGAAGAAGTAGCCGAAGGGCCTTTTGTTGATATAACAGGCACCCCCGATGATATTCGTACCCAGCCCATCGTTCAATTTGAAGACTTACTGTATCGAGATGATCCTATTTTCCAGACTATTCTTCCTGCTTATGAAGAACATTTCATTCTTATGGGGTTTCCACGTGAAGCAGAAATTCACAACCGTGTGAGTGAAGTTGTCCCCAAAGTGCATGGGGTTTACCTAACTCCCAGTGGGTGTGGGTGGTTAAGCGCGGTAATTTCAGTGA
>JAGLXK010000272.1 GCA_023132955.1 Candidatus Heimdallarchaeota archaeon | reverse complement strand
GTTATTTTGCACATATAAGTCAAAAACGTATGATTCAGTTATATTTGAAAGAGATAAGAGAATTGTTTTTTCTTGAGTGTTTGGTAACATGAACTCAAGGTCATATGTCCAATATCCATAGATTTCGTCTTTCCAAGAAGTGGCATTAATAGTCGCAGTATAAGCTAAAGATGAATTTTCATCTAGTTTGAAAACTGAAGATTGGGAACTCTCCAGATGTGCAGTTGAAAGAAAAGTATCTGTTTCACTTGGTACATACTTCCAACCTGAAATAGAATATATCTTTATTGCAGTAATATCAATAATTCCTGAAAAATTGAAGAAAATTTTATCAAATAATAAGTTTTCAAGAACAGATGGATCATTATTTGGAAACAAACTTGAATACCTGTTCACAGACATTTGGTAGAGGTTAAATCTATACCATTGCCAATATTCAGTTATGTTTACTGATGTTAATATTTCTCCATGAGATTGAGTATGCAGCCCAAAATCAATGTTATTGCACACAGTTGTATTATCAGAACGGATTTTCATCTCAATGAATGGAAAATCGAGTGTATCAATTGAATTTCCTAAGAATCTCTCAATTATTCCTTGATTATCTAATTGTAAGGTTGTATAGAATGAATTTTCTGCAGTAGTTGCATTTGTACCAACCCAAGATTCTGCAGGACCTCCATTCAAAGCAGAAAAAGCTACATCTGTATACCATTCTTTCTGATTAAGATAGACATGGTCTCTTTCATCAATATCCCATGTTTCTCTCCAACCTTCAATACTCTGGTCAATATCAGAATAATCAGATCCCATAAGCTTATCTGAAATACTTTTAGCTGTGAAACTCCAAATGGAAACAGGATTTGATGATGAAACCGTGGAATCAACTTTGATTTTTACTTCAAAGATTCCTGGTGTGAGATTGAATTCAGTAAGGTTAAGGTATAAATGATGTGAATATCCTTTTCCATCTTTTTCAATGAAATAAATATCATCTATATTAGTAAAAACATCCTCTGAGTTTATTTCTCTTATAGCTACTTTTAGTTTCAAATTATCATTTCTTGTCGAATTGGCATGTACATAGAATAAATTATACTCCTCTAATTCCATATCATAGGAAATCCATTCAGAATTGTGATGGAATATAACTTCCTGTTCCTTTACTCTATGTTCAGAGATTATGTTTTGATTAATATCATAATACAGACTTGCTGAAACAGTTTCACCAAATCTAGTATAACCTAAGAAACCAAAATCACTCAAATAAACCAAGGTATCATCCTTGCTTTCGATAATAAACCTCGAACTACACTTGGGACTCAAACAATCTGCAATTATGGTTTCGAATCCTTCAGTATGAGGAATTTCAATAGTTGATATTAGTCTTTCCTCAATGTAATTATTTGCTGTGGTAATAAGTTCTTTAACTTGCAATGTAGCAGTTCTGTTCATTGGATTTTGTACTCTCATATACAGGCGAGTAATTTCTAGTTCTCCGATTGTATGAAATTGTAAAGTTCGAAATGAAACAGGTTCTGAGTAAAAACCTGATGATCTATCTACGATTCGATAATAGAAACCTAAATATCCATAGTAATCTGTTATGACTTTATTGAAAACATGTTGTTCATTAATAATGAATTGATAATACCCCAACCACGAATTTCGCTCTATCTTGATAGACACATCACTAGATAATTTACTAATCAAAGGGATACTGTCGTATATACCTCCATTTCTGATCAATATTGCCAAATCATCCCCTTTCCTATTTCTTTGAACAGCAATAGCCCAGAAATTAGATGAAGAACTATATCGAAAGACAATTCCTGCTGCAATTCCATAGCTGTTCAGGTTTAAAGAAACATCTAAGAAACCTGAGGTTAAAGTAGGTTGTTCATTATTAAGCATAATTAGTGATTCATAGTCTGTTTCTACATCAGCTACTAGACCATTGCCACCACTTCCTGCTTTCCACCCATCGTGACCAGAAGATATATCTAGATATTCAGACAAGTCATACCCACTGCATAAAATTGTGTCAGTTTCTGAACCTATGAAAGCTCTATAAGTTGCTATTGGACCTTGTCTATCTCTAGCAAGTACAAGTTTTTCCTGATTATTAACCATGGCTGGAGTAATTTGTGTAAACATGTCTTTTGAAGCATAATCATAAGCTTCAATTGCTCTAGAATTTACTTTAGCATTTGATTTGGCTGTTATACCAAGATATGAACAATATAATTTTGGGAAAAAGTTTGATTCAAATCTCGTGGTTGATACTCTTAGTTTTACTATAAAACTAATGTCTTTTCCAATAAATTGTGCTAATGAAATTCTAATAGAGGTAGCTCTTCCATCCAAATATTCTGAGTTTTCATAAATCGTATGAATCTCATAAGACTTCCCATATCTTTCTACAACTTGTATTGTTATTACTATAGTATCATTGTGACACTCCTCTTCTTCATAGTAGGAACGGCTAAACATACCATCAAGATTGATTTCCTCCATGTAGGGGATAAAGTATTCTGAAGTCTGAAAGTTTTCTGCATGATATGTTCCTGGTGAGAACTCAAAGAATTTACTATATCCATTGAAAACAGGATTAAGCCCTTCCTCATTAAGAGGATTACCTAGAATCTCTGTTCCAAATTCATCAGCTGCTTTATCGAGTAAAAGATTGTGAATGAACAAATTTGGTGTGTATACCTTAATCGAATTAAATTTAGCATAACCATGTATTTCTATCTTTATTGAAGTTGATGTTAAATCTACATAGGAAGACAAATCTATTTCATCAGTCATTTGAGATGGATGTACCGCATAAAGTATTTCATAGCTATAGGCATCTCTAATAAGAATTCTTCCAGAA
>JAGLXK010000271.1 GCA_023132955.1 Candidatus Heimdallarchaeota archaeon | reverse complement strand
CATAGATCATTAAATTATTTTGACATCGCATTAATACGTGCAGTAGGAGTGTTGTTTTATCACAGAAAAGATAGCAAACCATTAGTAAGATATATCCCTGAAGAGCAACCTTTTCCAGATATCCTTACAAGTATTGAACCTTTATCACAAAATGAAATTGAAAGCCTTATTTCAATTTGGAGGATGCAGAAAGAGATAAGGTGTGGAATTGACCTTCTTGAAGAAGATCATCCAGACATCATTATCCTCGATGGTTCTGTACTTCCTGTAATTGATCTTCGTCAAATCAGTCAAAGTGAATTTCTAGTTAGCCAATATAAGAAGCTTAAAGCTCAATACAGAAGACTATACACTCTATGTCAGAAAAATCGTACTGCTTTATGTGGAGTAGTCAAGGATTCTCGTTCAGCTATACTAACAAAAAAATTATCTGCTATTTTACCACATTTAAGCAAATTACCAGAATTCAGCAAACTGGTTGAAATAGATTACAGACCTATTGTAAAACAATTAAGAGATACTGATCTGCTCTATCAAGTTCTAGATACCAACGAAAGAACTTTTGAGTTTCTGTTATCAAATTTCAATGATGAATCAGATAAGGATCTTCCAGATTTTAATATTCATTGTTTCTACATGAAAACTGCAGAATTTGATACTCCTTTAAGAGTTGAGTATCCTGTACTATTTTCAACTCAGAATGAACAAGCACAAACTATTGCATCTTTAGTTAATGCTGTTTCAAAATATAATCCAGAATATGGATTACCCAGCGTCATCATAGAAGCTGATGCTCGAGCAAGATTACAAGAAACAGATGCCGATATACTAGTTGATGAAATTGCATCAAAAATAGGTTACACAAGCTTTTCTCTTCAAAAGAGGAGAAATAGACTTCCATTTAAAACAAGTGGTTAAAATGTCAAAAAAGAATATAGGTACAGTTATTGTTGATGAAGATAATTCACCAAATCCTGAACAATTCAGCTTTGTTTTAACAAAAACAGAAGAAGAGTTCCAATTACAAAAGGGGATGTATGTAATCGTTCCAACCGAGGATGGAGAGGTTCTAGCTAATGTCACTGAACTTTACAAAACTAATAGATATTTCTCTTCCCCTTCTGCAGTAAGAGCTTATGAAACTAGTGGTAAAACCTTAGCTTCTATTTTTCCCGCAGATAGATGGGAATATATTATTGCAAAAGCTAAACCTTTAGGAATAATAACAGAGATTGGTATTCAAAGATTATTATTTCCAGTTTCTCCAGGAGAAAACGTTTCAATTCCAGATAATGAAATTTTGATAAAATTTCTAGGTTTAGAAAAAGAAAATGGATTAAACATTGGGAAGATAGAACAGCATGATCTTACAGTCAAATTGAATCTTACAAGGTTCCTCCAAAAACATGCAGCGATACTTGCTATTTCTGGTGCGGGTAAATCATATACAGTATCTGTTCTCCTTGAAGAATTACTTTCTAGAAAAACTGATCAGGGCAGGGTAGCAATCGTTCTTTTCGATGTTCATGGAGAATATAAAGGATTTGGAGATGAAAAATCACCATTTTTCAAAAATGTTAATGTCTTTCCTGGTGGATTAATACAATTTGCAACTTCTTCAATGTCTGCTAGACAATTTGCGATTTATCAGCCCCAAATAACAACTGCTCAATCAAGGGATTTATCCAAACTCTTATCCCAGTTCTATCATGACAAAGTTAAACAAGGTGAAAGCTATTTAATCGGAGATATAATTGATGAACTCGACAAAAATGAACAAATGAATACTAGAAGTAAAGAAGCATTGATAGGTTGGCTTTTCTCTCTTGAAAATACTCGTTTGTTTGGAGCAGCAGAAAATCCAGATCTAAAAAATATTTTGAAACCAGGAAAAATCACAATATTTGATTTGAGTGATTTTACAAGTATAAAACTGAAACAAATGATAGTTAGCTACTTACTATTCAGGATTTTTGAAATGAGGAAGAAAAACGAAGTTCCCCCAACAACTGTTATATTGGAGGAAGCTCATCAATTTGTTCCTGAAGCTCGTTTAGAATTAGCTATATCTAAATCTATTATTGAAACAATAGCTAGAGAAGGAAGAAAATTCTTCACATCGTTAATACTTGTTAGTCAAAGACCAGTGAAACTTTCTACAACAGCTCTCAGCCAATGTAATACGCATGTTATAATGAGAATACTCAATCCTTACGATTTAGACTATATTGGTAGATCATCAGAGGGAATTGACAGATCAACCATGAATTCAATAACCTCGTTAGGAGTAGGAGAAGCTATTATAGTAGGAAATGCAGTTAATCATCCAATTTTTGTAAAAGTTCGAAAAAGGAAAACAACAACTTTAGAAACTAGAACTTTAGAAGAATCGGCCAAGAACTTTGAAGCATAATTAAAAAGTTTGGATAATTATTAAACGCAAGCTTTTTAAATTACAAGCTTCCCGTCGAGATATATCAAATTAAGTTTGTGTAGATTATGAGTAGCATTCCCATTAACACACTTAGAAAGGTAATTGGCCAATATATAATCATTAGATTAAAAGATAACGTGAAATATAAAGGTAAACTACAAAGTTTTGACCAATATATGAACTGTCACTTGAGTGACGCAATTGAAATAATTGCAGACGAAGAAGTCTCAAGATATGGGAATATCTTTGTTAGAGGGAATAACATCCTATTAGTGCAATTAGCAGTGGATGAGTTGTAAGTTAATTTTCTAACTCACCATTTTCATCTTCAAAGTGAGCTTGGTCGTTCTTTCTTCTTTTACGAGAAAAAGTTTTATCCTGTTCTGTAATTTCGATTTCTCGTTCCTTTCTATATTCATCAACTAAATTGTCCAAAAAACTTTCTTTTTTCTCTGTTATGATAAGGTCAATTTCCTTCTTAGCTTCAGAAATTAATTTATTTAGGTCATCTTCTTTTATTATAGCAATTTCATCAATTCTAATGATCTCTACATCAGCTTGTTTAGCTATCGGTAATTGAGATTCAATAAGTTTCTTTCTTGCATTATATGAAAGGTGATCAACATCCCCAATTACAGCTTTAATTTTGTAAGAAAATAGTTTTTCAGCTGTTTGACCTCCTCCACCTGTTGTATCGAGTATAAGAACTATATCTCCAGGTCCTAACCCATAGTTCTCAGCTGTTCTTTCAATCTCATCTTGAGTGAATTTTCTTATTACCTTAAGTGGAACCCATCCTTCATGACCTCTGAGCCAGACAACTCTCTTCAGTTCGTCAATCCTATCTGAATATCTTTCAATTTCATTTTCCAAAAGGTTGATTCTCTCTTTGGAATGAGAGATTTGATTCTCTAAGATAATATATACCTTCTCTCTCTGAATCTTTTCAATATATTCTGATTTATCTTCATCTAACCTAAATTGTAGATTCTCAAGTTTCTCCTCTAAAACTTTGATTTCAGAATAAAATTCCGTATTTTTGCTCCTCTCCCAATCTAATTGCTCTTGAAGGACATCAAATTCTTTCTTGAGTTCAACTACATCTAGTTCAGGTTTTTGTTCTAAGGTTGGTTTGACTATTTTTTCTTTAACAGTCTTATCACCAGTTAAGGATTGGTTTATTTCTTCAATTGCATCAGTAAGTGTTTTTCCCCTAACTAACAAGTTTTTTATCTCATCTCTAAGAGATTTATCGTACACATCTCGATAATTTCTTTCAATTTTTTCGAATTCTGATCGAAATTTAGCATATCCTTTGTAAGCAGAAGCAAGAGAATCTCTCTGGTGAGCATTTTTTACATTAACACCTTGTTGCATTGCAAGCTTTCTAGATATCTCGTTCTTCTCTGAAACCGTCATCACGCTTCTTGGTGTATAAAGTCTGGAGTTTAGAACAGCAGAAATTTTCTCAACATAAGCTGGATAAGGATAAACATCAACACAAATTAATGAAGGTTTACCATAATTGGTTATTTCGCGAATTATCTGTCCTCTACTGGCTTCTCGATAACTATTAACTTTTAGTATTCTTCCATTCAAATCCATAATTGATAATCCAATTGTTAAACCGGGATCTATCCCAACAATTAATCTTCTCAAAGAGGATTTTATTTGTACTTGTTGAGATAGAGGGATGAATTCTACTCTTTCTTTATTAACAGGATAAATATTAACTCGACAGAGTTCTCCCCTCCGTTTTTTTACAATCTTTGTTATCTCAGAGATTGGAGAGTACACACTAAATACAACTTTTTGAGCTCCAAATTTACTTTTAGTTACGTTCTTATCGAAATCAAATCTTCTCTCAATTAAATTACTTTCTATATTCTTCGCTTCTTGGTTGATTGCTGTATCATACAGCCTACTATAGCGTTTTTGTGACCAACCTCCAGATCCTTTAGATCTTGATCTAGATACAATAATCTTTGTTTCATTCTCAAAAGGTTCAACAATGTAACCTAATTTTCTACTCGCTAAAATAGCACACGCTTCTGCTGCAACTAGTGGAAAAAGTTTCCCAGAAACATTCAAACCATGCTGTTTCATTAGCTTAGTGAGAGGAGTAAAACCATGAATAGGAGATCCTGTTATTTGAACTAGTTTTGTATTAGGTTGAAGTTGAAGACATAAATGAGGAATTTGAGATGGGTTCTTAACTAATTCATAGATATTATCGCTAGCAAGATAGTGAGCCTGAGAACTTCTGACTATACCTATCAATTTCTGTAAGTTAACCTTTTCATATTTCTGAATTATAATATTATTTGCTCCATCATAAACGCAAACTGAGTATTTGGCTATCTTAGAAGGCGATGATTGAGGTAAGATATCAACACCAACACTAATGATTTCAGAATCAGAAATTTCAATCACCTTCATTTATTTCCTACAACATATTCTATAACAGTTTCTACTTCATCTGTAGTAATCCCCCATTTTTTCCCAAAATAGTCTAAGAGATGGGTAAAGTCTCTTCTTAAAAGAACAGTAGCTTCAGGATGATCTGTTTGAACAGCTTGGGGGAAGTCAATAACTGTTATCTTTCCATTTTCTTCATCATACATAATATTGAATTCTGTTAAATCCGCATGTACTATGTCAAATTCCTGGTAAAGAGTTTTTGCAAATTCTATTATTCTTTCGAGAGTTTTAATTGGTTTCTTAATATGTTGCACATTTACAAGTTCTTTACCTTCAACAAAGTCCATTGCGATGATGTGTCTATTATGTCCTTTAACATTAGGTATAGGTAGATTGTTACCCTTTAAATCTTCTAGAATCTTGTATTCTCTTTTAGCTGCAATTTCAGCAATTGAGAACATTGAATAGTGAAATCTGTTAACAAGAAAATCTCTTTTTTTCTTTATTTGTTGGAAACTAGCTCTACCTGTTCGATTGATCTTAATTATTATTTCATTTTCTTCAAAATCAATTGCATGGTAAATGTCGCTCTCTTTTCCTACTCCCCTAGTTTGCCCTACACCAAAAACTATTTTCTTATTGTAGAGTGTATTGAGTGCCAAAGCATCAAATCCTGACAAAGTTAAGGAATAACCAACAAATTGTCCTTTCCATCTGCGAGTCAACTTCATTTTATTCAATTTAGATAAGATTAGATCAACATCTTTTGCTCTATAACCTGAATAAATGACAATTTTATCTACGGGAGCATACTCTCCTTTTCGAAGAAGCGTCTCAATCATATTCAAAACCCTAAAATCCATATTTGAGAGGTCTTTCAGCACTTTTGCTCCACGCAGTTTTATTGGCATCAATATGTTGTAAGAGTATGACTTAAAATTCTTTTCTTTCTTATATTTATTTGAATGAGTAATAAGAAGTACGAAGTAAGGCATAAATACGATTCAACTGCAGAGCAATATGAGAATAGATACACTGCTATACAGAAACAGAAGTATTTCGAAATTTTCTCTGATATCGATTTTGAAAAAAAGACAATTGTTTATGATGTGGGTGGAGGTACAGGATTACTTCTAAACTATCTAAAACAGGATAATGTCACTATTATTGTAAGCGATATATCATTAGAGATGCTGAAAGTTGGGAGAAATAAATATCCTCTAGGTTTTTTTGTTTGTGCAGATAGTGAATTTCTCCCTTTCAGAGAAGAGAGTGGAGATTTTGTCACTTGCATTTCAGTGGTGCAAAATTTAGTCAACCCACAAAAAACGATTGATGAGTGTCATGATATGGTAAGAAAAAAAGGTTATCTTGTTTTAACTGCTCTAAAAAAGATATTTAACATCAAGAGTTTAAAAAATATAGTTAAAAAAAGTGGATTTAAAATAATAAAATCATGGAATCTCTCAATAGAAGATATAGTTTTGATAGCCAGAAAGGAATAGAAATTCTAAAGAATGTTCAAAATTATCTTATTCACTTTCGTTTTACAAACCTTACGAACCCCATGAGCTCCTGGTTCATACCTTGAATCCAATACTCCTGCTCTTTCTAAGTATTTAATCTGAGCTGAAGTATTTGCTTCAGTTTGTTTCATTTTCTTAGCTATGCTTGATATATCCATTTCTTTATCAAGAAGCAATTTTACAATGTTAAATCGTGTTGGAGACGATAAGGCTTTTGCCAGTGCGATTATTACTTTTTCTTCACTTAACTCAAGTGTTTCAGTCATTTGAAAACCACCCCTAATTTTCAGTTTGTATTAAATTAATGATTATTTAAATATAATGCTTGGTTAACGAAAAAATAAGTAAAAGATTTATATATTAATAATACTTAATGCTCTAACATTAGTTTAATCTATTATAATTTTACTGAATTAATCAGATATTCAATCAGCAATGAAAATTCAAGACAACGATAATCGTTAAATCTAAATACTTTTCAAACTCACTATACTTAAACTGGCTAGAAACAGGTTTTAGTGATGAGTTCAGCTATAGATGAAAAGATTCTTGACATTGAGGACCAAATTTCGAGAACTCAAAAGAACAAGTCTACTGAGCATCACCTTGGAGTTCTGAAATCTAAGCTAGCAAAATTGCGTAGGAAGAAACTAGATGCACAATTTTCTAAGTCTGGTGGAGGTAGGCATGGTTTTGATGTTAAGAAAGCTGGTGATGGCTCTGCTGTTTTGATTGGATTTCCTTCAACAGGTAAATCCACACTCATTTCCAACATCACTAGTAAAGAATCAAAAATCGGGCACTATGCTTTTACTACAACTTCAGCTATTCCAGGAATAATGTTTCACAGGGGGACACAAATCCAAATAATTGACCTACCTGGTGTTATAGAAGATGCAAGTTCAGGTAAAGGGAGAGGCAAAGAAGTCCTAGCTGTTGCTCGAGGAGCAGATATGATTATAATCATAATGGATCCTCAAGAAACTACTGATTACTATAAGAAAATTATTAGAGAATTGCATAATGTTGCTATTAGACCGGGAAAAACAAAACCCTATATTCGAATAAAAAAGAAAGATAAAGGAGGAATTGCTCTCTCCACTTTAACTAAGCTTACACACATGTCTGAAAAAACATTCATGGGTATTTTAAGAGAGTATAAAATCATGAATGCAGCTGTAACTGTTCGCAGTGATCCTACAATTGATGAGTTAATAGATGTTTTAGAGGGTAATCGAGTTTATCCTAAGACTCTTATTATTGTGAATAAAGTTGATTTAATTTCGAAAAAACAAAGAAGGAAAATCGAAGAAAAGTTTCCAGATGCTATGATTATCAGTGCATTAACTGGTGAAAATCTCGAAATCCTCAAAGATGAAATAGTTGAACGCCTTGAATTGATAAAAATTTATCTAAAGAAACAGAGACGAAAAACAGACTATGAAGAACCTCTGATTGTTAAACGAAATTCAACTATTAGAGATGTATGTAATAAAATACATAGAAGTTTTGAATCAGAGTTCCGTTATGCAGTTGTTTCTGGTAAAAGTTCTAAACATCCAAATCAGAGAGTAGGTTTAGATCACGTTATTCAAGATGAAGATGTTATTACAATTATTATAAAAAAATTCTGAATGAGAAAATCAATCCCTTTTGTATGAGATTTTTCCTCCAACAATAGTGTATAACACTTCAACATCATGAAATCCTTCTAGTTCAATCTCGTCTAAGTTGCGATTTAGAATAACAATATCCGCGAGCATGCCTTCCTTTATCATTCCTTTGATCTTCTCTTCTCCAGATACTACGGCTGGATAGTATGTGTAACATTTTATTGCTTCTTCCAGAGATAATCTTTGGTCTTCATTAGGATGAAATATTGCTCCTTTAATGCCATATATTGGACCCAAAGGCATACCATCACTCCCGAAAATAAGTAACATATTATTATCAAGAACCCAACGAAAAGGATTGTTAATCATGGTTTTTTCTCTCCCAAGTCTCTGTTCATACATACCATTGACATCAATCATCCCCCACCTCCAAACAAAGTTTGGTTGCATTGACATTACTAATCCATATTCTTTTGAGCGTATTGCATCTTCTTCTAATAAAAGTTCAGCATGTTCTATCCTATGCAAGGAATTTCTGCATTCAATTGCATCTAAATTTCGTTCTATTGCTGAAATTAGTCTGGAAATAGCTTTATCACCAATTGCATGGGCAGCAATTTGAAGACCAGCATTGTGAACTTTCAAAACCATCTCATCTAATCTTTGGTCATCATATAGTGCAAAACCCTTCTCGCCTTCCATGTCAACATAATCATCAAACAAATAAGCTGTTCTAGAACTTATAGCTCCATCTGTCATCAATTTACATGCTCCAATTCTAAACCATTTATCACCAAATGTGCGATCAATTCCCAGCTTAGTTATCTCATCAATCATATCTTCGTATACAATACCATATACTCTAATCTTCAAATCATTTTTTTTAGCGAGAAAATTGTAAGCAAGTAAATTCTCGAAGGTTATATTATCATGTACAGAAGTTATTCCTAGACTTAGACATTCATCCATTCCATAACCTAATCCTTTAATAAAATCCTCAGAAGTAGGTCTGATTTCTTCTTTATCTGAGAGATCTATATCCCTTAATGTTCCGATTATCCTTCCTTCCTCATCAACATCAACACCTTTCCGATCCTTAGATAAACCTAAACGTGTGAAACCAAGGCTATTAACAACTTCAAAATGTCCAGATACATGCCGAAGTATAACAGGATTTTCAGGACTTATAGGGTCTAAATCAGCTGCTGTCAGATACCTTTGTTCTAACCAATTGCTCTGATCCCAAGATCGACCTATAATCCACTCTCCAGGTTTCTTTTTCTTGATTTCGCTTTTTACTAAATCTAATGTTTCATTCAGACTTTTAGTCTGACTTAAATCAAGATGTACTTTATTCATGCCATTCCATGCAATATGTGTATGAGCATCAATAAACCCTGGTAGCACTGTTTTATTTTCTACATCTAAAACCTTAGTTGATGGACCTATAAGATTCTCTACTTCCTCAGTTGAAGTGACTTTAAGGATAGTGTCCGAATAAATTGCTATAGCTTCCACTTTGGGATTTTCATCATTAAGTGTCCAAATATTTGCGTTCTTAATAATTAAATCTGCAAATAATTCCATACTCATGAGCTATAATTTGTCCTTATTTTTTTAATCTTGTTATTCATTGAAGTTATTATCAAAAGCAAGAAAACAATATATAGCTGAGCTTCTGTAGAGAAAATTAATCTTTTATAGTTCATTATGCTTGTAATCAAAATAACTATAAGACTGAGTTGATTTAATGCCTATTCTAGAAACTGAACTTTCCCCTCCTACTGAAATCCAAATGAACATCAAAGCTCTTCTTAAAGCTCCTGAAACTAGGGAAGTATTAGCTTTTTTCACATCACAGTTTCTCAGTTTTGCAGTATATATGTCAATAATACAACTTTTTCCTCTTTATATTCAAGAAAGAGTTTCTTTCCAAATGATGAATTATGCATTCTTCATGTCAGTTAGTAATTTCTTTCCTAATGAATTGAACGATTTTACATCGGGAATAGAATCAGAAGTATTAATACAGTGGGGGATTATAGCTACAGTTTATACATTTGTAGGTCTAATTGGGAGAATTCCAAGTGCTTGGCTTGTTGAAAAATTCGGTCGTAAAGTTTCTATCGTAACATCATATGGTGTGATGATTTGTTCGGTAGGTTCACTAGCCTTAACGGATAACACCGCTCTTCTAGCACTGCTTTTTGCAATGCTAAGACTTACGAATAATGTCTTTGGATTGTCCAGTAGATCTCTATTGTCCGATATAAAATCTAAGTACAAAGGGGTGTATAATTCTCTTATTTCTAGTTTTGGAAGATTAGGAACACTGATAGGAGCAATAAGTCTAGGTTTCGTTCTAGATTTCCTTCCAGGTTATGTTATGATATTATGTGGTTTCATTGTAGTTATTTTTGGTTTAGGGATATTTCAACTTCTTTTTGTAAAGGGAAAAGGTGAAACAATTCATTTTCTCAGAAGAATAGATATTAAAAAAGGTGAAAAAGCAAAATTAGATTTCAAAATATTCAAATCTAGAACATTTATCTTTTTCACACTAAGTTTCATTATATTTGGATTTATCTCAGGTATAACTGTTCCAGTAATCTCTCTTTATGGTAAAAATATCCTTTTTCTATCTGAAAGAATGATAGGAATCATCTTAGGTTTATCTCAATTAAGTTTTGTACTTCTTTCACCGTTCATAGGATGGATAATATCAAATAAACCTAAAACAAATAAATCACTCCTACTTAGCGCATCTATCATCATTACGTTGAATTACTTGCTCATATACTTAGTTCCAAGCAATGCATATGTATATGCAGCAATATTATTTATCAAAAATATTGGACATGCACTATTTTTCCCAGTAGTTTTTACAATCCTAACTTATGAATTACCTAAAGCTCATTTCTCAGTAATTTATTCAATTATAACTACTGGTTTCTTCTTAGGGTTAACAAGTACAACTTACTTGTCTACAGTTCTTTACAATTTATCTCCAATCTATCCTTGGTTATTTGCGTGGATTACTGGGATTATACTGACAATAACAGTCATTTTTTACATCAGTTTTAGCAAAGTCGAATGGACGAATTCTGATAGTTAGAAAGAGAACTCTATTCTTCTCATTTTGTTGAGCTTATATATTTCAGTTTATGTGAAGTAATGTGTCAATAGAGATTGAAAGTATAAGTAAACAATTTACAAAAAAGGGAAAAGAAATAAATGCATTAGATAATATATCATTAAAAATCAAAGAAGGCTCATTTGTGGGTCTTCTAGGCCCAAATGGAGCCGGTAAAACAACACTTACAAAGATTCTTACAACTCTTCTTCTTCCTTCAAGTGGAGAAGCTTATATTGATGGTATTTCAATTAAAGAGGATAAGAAAATCAGGCAAATTATAGGAGCTGTTTTTGGAGAAACAGGGGGAAGAAGTTTATATTATAGATTATCAATTTTAGACAATTTGATGTTCTATGGAACTTTAAGTGGTTTAAGTAAAACAGTAGCAAAAAAAAGAATTCAATCTCTCTTGAATTATTTCGATTTGGAGGAGAAAAAGAATACTCTAGTTATGAAGCTTTCTACAGGTATGAAGGCCAAAGTTCTTCTCATTAGATCCTTAGTTCCCTTTCCAAAAGTTTTATTGTTAGATGAACCAACATTAGGATTCGATGCTGAAAGTTCTGAAAAAGCTAAAGATTTACTAAATGAATTTAATAGAGAATTTGGAACGACAATCCTCCTTACTAGTCACAATTTTCCAGAAATAGATGAACTAACTTCTAGATTGATTCTAATTGATTCAGGAAAAATCGTTCAAGACTGTGCTCCCGCGGTTTTCAAGCAGAAAGTTATTCAAGAATATATTCATCTAATCTTCTCATTACCTCCACTTCCAGCCGATGGTTTCAAAATGTCTCAATTACCTACAGAGATTTTCAAAAAACTTGTTAGAGATTCTGCTGGAGCTGAGGTTACTTCGCTTAAGGAAAAAGATGGCTTAAATTTCGTTTATGAAGTGACAATTCAGCCTATTGAGTATTCGCTTAATGAAACAATTTCTAGAATTACTGTACTTATCTTACGAGCCAGTGGAGAAATCTACAAAATTGCACCGTATATGCCTAGTCTCAAAGAATCGTTCTTAGCATTTCTAGCTATGAACAAAACAAATTCTGCTCTTGAACCAGAAGCAAAAGAAGAGATATTCACTTTCCCAATGCAAGAGGAGGATGTTTAGAAATTACTTATCCTCTTGTCGATGTACTTAATTCATTTAATTATGCATCTAAGAGAAGTAACCCCTTTTCAAGAATTAGTATCATCTTCAAATCAAAAATAAAAATGGCGTTGAGTTACAAAAGTAGTTATCTAATGACATTTTTCCTTAATCTTATTACAATCGTTATGTACTTCTTCTTTGGTAAAATGAACCCAGATATGACTGTGTTTGGGATTCCATCAACTTATTTAGAATTTTGTTTTCTAGGTCTATGTTTACAGATGATTATAGGGACATCTCTAGCAACAGTTTGTGGAAGTATTTACAATGAAATAGTTTCAGGAACTTGGTCTTATTTACTGTTTCAATTCAATTTTATTGAGTATTCAATAGGGAGTACTTTGGCTGGTGTTGTTCTTTCTTCACTTTCTGTTTTTGCAGCTTTATTCTTAGCTTATTTATTCATGGGAAGTTTTTATGTTATTTCAATTCAAGAAGTTATGTTAGTCATCGTTCTATTCATGTTAATTTTGATAGCTCATATGTCGATTTCCATGATTTTTGCTTCGTTCACAATATACTATCAAAAAAACAGTGGTTTAGTTCCCCTTCTTTATCAACTTACAAAAACATTCACAGGTATTGTTTTCCCACTTTCATTACTTAAGGGGTTTTCAATGATAGTATCTAGAGCTCTTCCCTTGACGTATGGACTTGAAGCTTTACATTCAGTAGTATTAACGGATCAAACTAATTGGCAGCTAATTTTAACAAATAGCATGATATTGTTGATTTCTTCAATAGTTATTGGAGTTTTTGCTATTTTCTTAGCATCTAAAAGCATCGCTCATTCAAAAAAACACAATAAGGTAGATTGGTATTAATGTCAACAGATGAAGTCATCAAAGTAATTGAAAATTTCGAATATTCAAATTTTTCCACATCTTTTTGGATGGGGTTTAAAGCAACCTTTTTCAGAAATATAAAGATAATTTGGCAGTATAAGTTTGCACTACTTTTGGGTTTTGTTAATACTTTTGCAGTTGCTAGTTTATTTTTTTATATTGGAAACCTTGTTCCCAATCAATCTATAGCCCAAGATGGTTACATTGTGAGTAGTGTAATCTATATTTTTGCAGGCAGCATGTTAGTAGATATATCTACTCGCATACTTATGAAATCAATGAACAGTTTCACAAGTGAGATGAAGCAAGGAACTTTCGAAACTTTGGCAACCCAACCTTTTGGACTAAAGAAGTATTTTGTTTCTGAAATCACATTTGAAGTGTTGTACAGTCTAGTTTTTTCAGTAATTTATTATATACCAGTTCTCCTAATCTTTCCTATTTTCAAGGGTCTCAATCTTAATTTTATATCCGTGCTATCCTTTCTGTTGGTTATAGTTTGCGTCATTTTCTTTTTCTTTTCCCTATCTCTATTGGCTGCAAATGTAACCATACTAATAAAGAGAGGAAGAGAGATTTCTATGATAATTATAGGTGTTATGCATCTATTAAGCGGAAGTCTCTTTCCTCTCTCCCTCTTCCCTGAATGGCTGAGAATAATTGCATATTTCTCTCCGATGACGCTTGCTGTTCAATCATTTAGACTCTGCTTATTCGGACAAGGAACTCTTATGGATAGTATAGTTTGGGGATCAGTTGTTATGTTATTACTTATGTCAATAGTAATGTTAATTCTGTTTAATCTAACCTACAAAAAAATATATTCAAAAATCAGATACAAAGGGACAATGCATGAATACTAATCAAACTAAGATAATTTTCTTCTTACAGAATATGAAGAAAATCATTAATTGCGGCTTCAATATTATCCGATTGAGTAATTGCTCTACCAACAATTATAATGTTTGCTCTATTATTAAGGGCTCGAGCACTTGTTTCGAGATTTAATCCTCCAGCAACAGCTATTTTACATTCTGGAAATTTCTCTTTGATTATTTTAATTTTATTCCAAGGATGATCTACTTCTTCTTCTTGGTCTATTCCTCTATGAAAAAGTACAATTTCTGGTTTCTTTGTTAAATTTTCAAGAATTGTGGATGGTGATTCAACATTCATACAATCTAATAAAATATCAACATTTCTTTTTTCAGCTTCTTCAATTGATGAAACAAGTGTTTCATTAGGGGCTAATCCACTGATAGCTACAACATTTGCTGAAGCTTCAGCTGCAATTTGAACCTCTAACCATCCGACATCTAGTGTCTTCATATCTGCAATAATATATGATAATGGGTGAAATTCACGTATAAATTTCACTATATCAATTCCGAATTTTTTGATCAGAGGTGTCCCTGCTTCTAAAAGAATTTTATCCGAATCTGGAATTATTGATAAGATTCTTTCCAATTCGGTCTTGTTAACTAAATCTAAAGCAATTTGCAAATAAGGAGGATTGTTGATTTTCATTCTACAAACTCACTAACTTAGTAGGTACTTCTTCTTTCAGGATTCTTGGTTTAGCAATATCCTTGACAAAATTGAGAATGTATTCTTGGTTTCTTTTATCACCATGAATTAAAACTATCTCATTTGCTCCTGATTTCTCCATTACTGCTTTCAAACCATCTACTGAACTATGTCCAGAGTATGGAAATTTCATCACTTTTGCCTTTAAGTTGATTTTCTTTGGTCGCCCATAGCTTGTTTGAAGTGTTATGTTTTTGTTCCCATCATATATGTCTCTTCCAGTTGTCCCTTCTACTTGGTAGCCAGTAAATCCTAGGACATTATTTGGGTTGGTTCCACATAGTTCCAAATAAGTGTGAATAGGGCCACCTTCTAGCATACCGGAAGTAGTAACAATGATTGAGCCCTCTTCATTCTTTGAGATGTATTTTCTAGAATTGTTTGTTCTATTTGAAATTGAGGGAACAGGAATGAAATTTTGTTTTTCGAAAGGTGAATAGAGACCGGCATCTTTCAGCTGACTGAGAAAACGTTTAGATACCCACTTATCACTTAGAAAGTGTTCTGTAACCATATTCATATGGTTTATCATTCCATCAATGTAGATAGGTACATCATTCAAATCGTCATCTAAAGCTAAGGTGATCAACGTTTCCTGAGACCTACCTACTGCAAAAGATGGTAAAAGCATTTTATTTTTTTCATCTGCTATTTGTTTAGCCATAAGTCTAAGACCAACATCTATCTTTGATCTTTCAGGTACATAACGATCTCCATTTGTGGATTCTATTAATAGAACATCAATTTCCTCATCTGGTAAATCATATCCATCAAACATAGGAGTTATTCTATCATTTATGTCAGCAGTATAGAGAATCAATGTTCCTTCCCAATCGATAAGTATTTGAGCTGCTCCTAGAACGTGCCCAGCATTAATTAAACGTGCAGTAATTCCATCTGCTACTTTGAATGGTTTTTCATATTCTGTAGTTTTTATTCTTCGAAATACTTTATCCAAATCAGACTCTGACCAATGTCTTCTTCCTTCAATTTTTAGATGATCTAGCCAGAGTTTGTAAACTATTTCCTTGGTAGGATGAGTCATGTAGTAATTTCCTTCAAAACCATGCTTAGATAAAGCGGGAATATACCCAGAATGATCTATATGTGCATGACTTAGAAGAACTGAATCAACTTTGTGTGCTATACTATCTACTCCTTTTGGAGCAATAGACATTTGTTTAGGGACCAATTGTAGACCACAGTCTAGAAGTATATTATGATCTCTATTGTGTAGAAGAAAACTGCTTCTTCCCACATAGTCAGTAGCACCGTAAGCTGTAATATTTATATCGTTCATTATTTACGCCTTGTAATTTTGAGTACTAAAAATAAAGTAATTTACCCCAAAGGTTATTTCATTATTCTCTTCTTCAATTATGCCGTAACTTCATAATAACTAAAAACGTTTTGATGTACTTAATTGAATATTTTTTTATATAAGGATGGGTAGATTCATCTTGATAATAATGGTACCTGATAAAAAAAATGGTAAACAAAAGAAGCAAAAAGAAGAAAAAAAGGACCTTCGTTCGGATATTTCAGATGCCTACAGATCATTTGATGCAGGGCTGAAGGATGCTCAAAGGCAAGATGAAGACAGAAGGAAAGAAGTCTTTGAAGAAGGAATAGAGAGGATTGAAAAGAAATCAGAAAAAGATCTAATAGCTTCTAAAATGCTAGTTGGTAAGGTACTTGAACTTCGCAAAAGAGCAGGGATGGCAGAAACAATAGGAACTGCAGGCAAAGTAAAAACTCCAATGTTGTTTGGTAAAGATGAATTCAAACAAAAACTTGTTCAAGAAATAATGGTCATAGGAACTGAAGAACTAGAGGATATTGGTAGTGCAATTACAGTTGTAAACCTCATAGATTACTTCAGGGAAACAAGACCAAACTGGGAGGTAGGAACAGGAGAGATTCTAGAAGTAATACGCAAACTAGAAGAGAAAGAAGTAATTCCACCAAAAGTAGATCTTGGAGAAGAAGAGGTTTTGATTAGATTCAAACCAATCGAAATGTCAAATGATATACAAGAGATATTAATGCTAGCTACAGGATTACCATCATTATCGGTTGATAAAGTTGCAAGCCATTTAGGATGGTCAATGGAAAGAGCTCAAAGCACGTTGACATTGATGATGAAGATGGATTTAGCAATACTGGAAGAAGAATCTGGAGATTATTACTTCCCTGGAATTGCTAAAATGTAATAAGTAAACAAGTCTTAATACTCCAAAAGAACAAGGTTTTAATGGTTCTTATCGCCTTTTGCGAAGAGTTTATAAAGTTTAAAGGGAAGTTATCTTGGTGAATCCCCACACTCATTTTGCGGGGATTCACCCTCCCTCCCTCAAGGATCTCGATTTTATATTAATTACTTCATTCTATACCAATATTTTGCTCCCTTGTTTCTTTTCTCCTCATCCATTTCTGCTAGAACTTTGACTGCATAGTTAGCAGCT
Organism: Candidatus Heimdallarchaeota archaeon; assembly: GCA_023132955.1. Taxonomy (GTDB): domain Archaea; phylum Asgardarchaeota; class Heimdallarchaeia; order Heimdallarchaeales; family Heimdallarchaeaceae; genus UBA460. The sequence goes on along the minus strand of JAGLXK010000271.1, from coordinate 27,544 downwards.
GTAATTGCTTCTTTTTCACCTTTTGTTCCAAAGTCATTAGTAACTCTGCTTGCATACACAGCACAAATAGCCCCAGTTCTAGCTCCATAGATCTGACCTAATGTAAATATATGGGACGCTTCCATTTCGAGATTCATTACACCCATCTTTTGGAGGTCTGGGACAATTTTATTTGTTTTTGATATCTTATAATCTTTATATCCTGGTCTTCCTTGTCCTAGATAAAAACTGGAAGATGAGGCAGCTACTCCTAAATGGTAAGTAAATCCTAAAACTTCACATGCTTCTATAAGTGCTAGAACAACTTCATAGTGAGCTGAAGCTGGGTAATCTGCTGGTACATAATATTTGCTAGATCCCTCCATCTTAACTGCAGCTGTGTTAATTATCAGATCTCCCAGTTCTATTCCTGGTTGAATAGCACCTGTAGAACCTACTCTTATGAATGTTTCACAACCGATATTGAGCAATTCTGTAATTGCTATTTCACAAGCAGGTGTTCCAATACCTGTTGAGGTTACACTGATTGGAACTCCATGGATTTTTCCTGTATAAGAATAATATTGCCGATGAGCAGCGATTTCCTTGAACTCATCCCATGTTTCAGCTATTTTTCTCGCTCTCTCAGGATCTCCAGGAAGAAGTACAGGTCCTTTCAAATCTCCAGGTTTGCATTCAATATGGTATTGTTTTCCCTCTTCGAAGACAGGTTTATCTGCTTCTATCTTAGCTTTTTCTTTATCCATAATTCTCAATAAGCAGATTAGAATAAAAGTTTTTCATATTATCTCTAGTTTAACATCTAAAGTAGTTCTTTTGCTCTGTCAAAAGATATTTTTTCTTCTTTCATCATTTGTTGAGCAATTCTTTCAATATTTTCACCTTTTGCTCCAGCAGTAATTGCTATATTTCTTGCATGCAAGCTCATATGACCTTTTTGAATTCCTTCTGAGCACAACGCCCTAAGTGCAGCTAGATTTTGAGCTAAACCAACTGCACCTAATACTTCTGAAAATTCCTTTGCACTACTAATACCCATTATTTTGAAAGAAAGTTTGTAAATTGGATTAACATTCATTGCACCACCAAGGATTCCTACAAAAGTTGGTACTTCAAGATAACCTACTAAATCACCATCTTTATTCTTCTCAAATCTAGACAATGATCTGTATCTTCCTTCTTTTACAGCAAAAGCATGAGCTCCCGCTTCTACAGCTCTTGAATCATTACCTGTAGCTAGTAAAACAGCTGTTATTCCATTCATAATCCCTTTATTATGAGTTGTACATCTATAGATATCATGTTCTGCAAAATCATATGCCAAAAGAATTTTATCAACAACATCCTCTCCACCCAATTCTTCCTTGTCAAAAACTGCTTTGACTTTAACTAATCTCCTAATTGCATAATTTGAGATTATCTTAAGCAAAACTTCTCCAGAAGTAATTTTTTCTATCTCGAATTTGATTTTTTCTAACATTGTATTTACTGCATTTGCACCCATTGCATCTTTTACATCAACAATTAAATGAACCACCAAATATTTCTCTAGCTTTCCATCTACTTCCCGTATTTCAATATCCTTAGCTCCCCCTCCTAAATCCATCAATATTTTATTTGTTCTATTAGCAAGTTCTAGTAATATATCCTTATTTTTTAGAATGTTTGAAGAAGCTGCTTTAAAATCGTCTAATCCAATAATTTGAATCTGCCCAATAGCTATCGAGCCTGTATATTCTACTACAAATCCTCCCTTCTTTCTAGCTATTTTTGCTGCGTGACTTGCAGCTGCTACAATAGATGACTCTTCCACCGCCATTGGGACAAGATGATCTCTTTCATTGACTGTGAAATTGGTTGCAATGCCTAATGGCAAAACAACTCTACCAATCATATTCTCAATCATATAACTAAGAGTTTCATCTTTGATACCTTGTCCTTTCAGAAGTGCGATTTCTTCATTAGTTAAATTGCATAAATCTGCAACCTTATTTCGTTTTTCTTCTAGTGAGAGATTGTAAAAATTAGGTATTCGAGAATTAAATGGCATGATATGATTTTCGGTTACTAAGTTAATATCTTTTTCCTAAATCTCCAGTGTTTGATGTTATTCGAATTGATAAAATAATAGGAATAGGGGTCAATGGAACAGATACAAAAACCGCTCCATATAGCAGAGAAACACTTGATTATAGTACCCAGGGAAGTAAAGATCATTTGCATGACCAGCAAATGGAAATATTAATACTGCACAATCGCTTCTTCCCAAATCACTATATGTTTTCTGAAATCTTAAAGATTCTCTGATTAAGTTATCTTTAGCTCCTTGGAATATTAAACTTGGAGGGGAGTCAGGTACTACTAAAAGATTTGGATCAACCCATTCTACTTTACTACCAACAGCAAAATCTGCAGTGATATTGTTTGCTGGATAATAAGGAATCAATCCTTTTATTGTCATTGCATTGGAAAAAGTACTAGTATAATTTCCAGAATCTATGCTTAAAGCCACAGCACAGGTAAGTTGACCTCCTGCTGAACCTCCTGAAATGAAGACTGAATTAAGATTAGACCCATATTCAGAAGAATGAGTTTCTAAGAACAGAGTGAAATTACCAACATGTCGCATAATATCATCTAGTGTAAAATTACCAAAAACATATTCAGGACCTACTGAAAATCCCCCCATCAGATTAGACACGTTATTTAATCCATACTGAATATCGAATACACAATATCCTTGAGCAGCTAGATATCTATTCATCATTCTTATGTTCATTAAATTCTTATCACCAAGAACCCAACCCCCACCGTGTATTCTAATAATCGTTGAATTTTCCCCAGGTAATCCAGCGCCACTGTTAGGTGGTAAATAAGCATCAAAGAAGAGTTGTATATTTTGGTCAACTGAATAATTACTAGTGCTTCCATCAAAATACAATATATCTGGAATAATGACACAAGAAGGATTTCCACTACCTAGAAAATACCCAGTTAGTTGAAATGGATTTTTCAGAAAGAAATCCTTGAAACCAGATGAATCGATGGTAGTTTCCCAACTCCCTCCAAAATATGGGTTATATGCTTCTGAAAAATCATTAAATGCAGCTGCACTGAAAGATGGAGTTGAAAATAATGGAACAAAGCATAATATGGCTATAGTAAATCCTAAAACTGAAATTGATATTATTTTAGTTTTAAAAAATTTAGTATACCTTCGGACTGTGTATAATATTAGAAATGTTGAACTTAAACATCCAAGACCAAAAAAAAGACCAGTTTGAGCTGCAAAAACACCTAATCCGAAACCTAGAAACCTCAAAGAGTTTGGGTTGATTATAGTGATATCCACCAAAATACCTAGAGAGAGAGAAATTACACCGATTAATACTATAACAGCTCTTAGAATGAGTAAAATCACATTCTTCAATGATTTTATCTCTGAAGTAATATTCTTGGAATAATCTAACATTTCATTATCAAATTTAAGAAGGGAAAACACAATTAAAAATGAAGGATAGAGTAAAATTCCAAAATAACCAACTCCTATCATAAGTCCAATTGCTATATTTGAAGATGGATTAGGTCCATATCCTATGAAATTAGCAAAGAAAATAAGGAAATAAGCTATAGCTACAAAAAAATAATATCCATAAGAGGCTATTCGAAACCTTTTTACAATTTTCATTTCTGGATTTACTTTCTTACCCACATGAAGAACAATGGAGCTGTTAATGAGAATAGTCAAAATGTAGACGATTCCTGCAAAATTCCAAAAATGCGAATTATTAGGATAAACAAGATAAATAATCCCCGTTACTATACAAAAAAAGTTTAGAAATAATGTCGCAAGCTTTGAATACAAAGGTAACCACTTCATTGAAGAGTGTCTCATTCTGTCAGTATATATATTTTCCTTGAATCATTTACTTTGTTAAGAAAGAGTAAATAAAAAGAGTCTAGTGGTGAACTTAGAGTTCTTCTAAAACTTGTATTTTTTGATCTTTGAATTGTCTCATAATGCGTGTAACATAGCCTGCTATCAGGTTTCGCATCTTCTTAGACATTGTGGTACAGACTTCTTCAACTACATGTTTGTTGTTTTCAAACTCTGTATTGAGTTGGTCATGAAAATCTCTTACTATTTGTTTGGATAACCGTTTTACTTGGCTTGTTCGAATATTACCCATTTAATCACTATCGGTGCATCTTACAACTTATTTTAAATCTTACTATCAACGGCTAGATTTTAGATAATAAAGCTAAAAGTAGAATTGCTCACTTGCATAAACTTCTATACCATTTGGAGTTATAGCAAATGGTCTTTCAGACATTTCATGTTTCAAACCGCGCATTTTGCGGATATTCATACTGCGTATGGCAACATTATTCCTATATTCATAATTCAGGACGATGACTCCTTGACTCATGAATTCTTCAACACCAAATCGACTAACTACTCCACCTCTCATTTCACTAGTTAAGATAGTTGTACACTCTAAAGAAGACATAACTGCACTGAGTTTGAGAATTTGTTTCCTGATTTGTTGTTCAGATGGCATAGATAAAGCTAAAGCTGTTATACTGTCAATGACAACTCTTTCAGCTGAAGTCTTATCAATTATTTCTACTAACTGTGTAATAAGTTCGTCAACATCTACAGGTGTTTGATATTTCTCTTCAGAACTGACACCAGCTCTAGGGCTAAAACCATCAACAATTACAAGTAAATTATCCTTTTCAATATCATTTAGGTTCCAACCAAAATTCAAAGTTTCTTCTCGTACATGCTCGGGATGCTCATCGAATGAAACAAAAATTCCACTTTCTCCACCTGATACGATACCATGATAAAGAAATTGCATTCCAAATGTGGATTTTCCAGCTCCAGCAGGACCTGCAACTAAAATAGTTCTACCCTTAGGTAGTCCTCCTCCAAGAATTCCATCTAATCCAATTATCCCTGTTTCAACTACTTCCATAAGTTCTTTTCTGCATCAACTATAAAAAGAATTTCGGAAGTATTAGTATTAATTCACTTATCAGCAATAGTTGTTAACTCCCATCCTCCTGGAGATCTACACAAAATTGTTGGCTGGGAAACATGGTCTATATGTAAAATCAACTCTACATCATGTTGTTTTCTAAAATGAGCTGAAGCAGGTACAACTTTGAATTTACCATCAATAAGATGAATAGTATTACCAAGAGTTGCATTTCGAATTAATTCTTGATTCTCATCTATAATACCAATTCTAGCCATCATTCCCCAGTTCATCACTTTGATTAACGGCTTGATTTTGTTTTTCTCTTTCATGTAAGAGATTCCTACACAATAGAGAGGAGATTTCAGATCTATTGCTAGTGCAGAAAGAGGTTGATATGCAGATGAAGTGAAGTTCTCTAAATCTTTGGGTTTACTAGTAACCTGTAAACTGACCTGATAACTAGATTTGATCTCTGGAAATTTCTTAATCAAATTTTCATAAAGATTCTGAATGACAGATTTAGCAGGATGAAATCCAGAGAAATATAACCAACCTAGATATTCTAAGCTAGCAATACATAATCCTCTATTCTTGGAATTAAGAGAAAGGTAAAAGGTTTGTTCAAACATTAATGCAGCTTTCTGTAAATCTTCTAACTGCATGAATTTAAACCCAAGTTGATTGATAAATTCAATGTTATCATAATCATAATCTTTCGCAGTTTCTACTGCTTTCTCCCCTCCTAGAATAACAGTTAGCAAGATTAGTGCCCTTATAATATTGACAACATCAGCTCTCTGATATTCGTTACATTCATCCTCAAAAGCTGGAGTGAAGTAGGAATTCAATCTCTGAAATTGTCCTGATAAAAGCAAAATAATCATCCGCAAGAGATGAACATCAATGCCATATTTTTCGTTTGCTTCTGAGTTTTGCAATAATATCATGATCAATTTATCCATGTAGACTCTCGCAAGATCAACTTTCTTATTTTCAACCAAACTAATGCAAGACAAATAATGTAGTCGACCTAGAAGTTGAAGAGATTCATTATAGATTATGTGATCTTCTATTTTATCAATAGCAAGTTTCCAATCCACTAAATGATCAGTTATTTCTCGAATTCTAGCTAACAATTCAGCTTCTAATTCCATATATTTACCTGAGTTAAAATCATCTTCTAATCGTTGTAAATCACTTTGAACTTCAGTAAGGAGTTCCTTTAATTGTAAGGATTCAATTGAAAAGCCATCTGTTTCAGGTAAATCACTTTGAGATAACTGAGTCATTTTTTCTTCATATTCAGTTCGAATAACAGATATAGCAGAATCAATTATCTTTCTAATTCGTTTTACTGGATCATATCTGTTTGTACTCTCAATTGAATATCGAATTTCTGCTGTCATTAACTTATTTTCCAGATCTTTAAGGAATGAATTCAAAGTAGGGTCTTGGTTCTCTTCAATAGTAAATTTGGTGAATGCGCTGTTTGTAAGTGTTGGAATTCCAATCAATTCTGCTGTTTCTAGAAGCTTTAAATCACTACTCACAACAGTTGCGCCCAATTTATCAGCTAAGTAAATGACAGACAAATCTGGTTTTTGTGGAAGACTTGTTGTATGCTTATGCACTTTTTGAAGAAATTTTTGAAATTCCGAATGATTTACATCTACTACCTTTACATGAGGTGTAATTTCCCTTTGAAGAAAAAACCTCATTTCATTCTTAATATAGGATGTCATATGAATTTCAAATTTGAGAGCTTTGGAAGCTTTAGCAAATTTGGAGAATGTATTAGGTAAAGTTTGAAACCCACTAATATAGAAATTTGTATCGATAACAAAATCTGGCATCAATGTTAGTAAGAATAAGCCATATTTTTACTTTTTGTAATGAAAGAAATTTATTGCAGCTTCAAATAGAGTTCTTCTAAACCTTCTTTTAAAGAAATAACTGGATTATAGTTCAGTTCTCTCTTTGCACGGTCAATTGAGGAGTAACTATGGTTAATATCCCCCAGTCTTGCTTCTGTGTATTGAGGGATTAAATCTTTTCCACTGATTTCAATAATTAATTTAGCCAAATCATTTATTGTAGTTGATTTACCTGAGCCAATATTAAACACGGTAACATCTCCTTTTACCTCTTCAAGAACTAGTTTTATGGCTTTGGCTGCATCCTTAACATGCACAAAATCTCTTGATTGGTCTCCTTTTCCTTGAATAACGGGTGGTTTTCCATGTTTCACTTGTTTAATGAATTTGTAAATTACACCAGCATAGGGATCATCTTCAGCAATAATTGGGCTGTACAAATTGAAAGGAATAACTATAGCAGTATTCAGGTTATATAGTTCTGAAAAAAGCTTGACATATTTTTCTGCAACTGACTTGCTCAGACCATATGGAGAAAGTGGATTTCTAGGATGGTCTTCAGTAATTGGAAGGAATTCTGGATGCCCAAAGATTGCCGCAGAGCTGATATAAACAAATTTCTGGATATTCTGTTTTAAAGCATATTCTAGAGCATTTAAAGTCCCCATAATATTGATTTCTGCATCAAAAAGAGGGGATTGAGTAGATTTCTCAATACTGATCTGTGCTGCTAGGTGAATTACATAATCGAGATCAGGAAGTTTTGGAAAAACCTCATTATCTATGATATCACCTTCAATAAAAATAACATCTTCTGGAGGTTCAAATTTGGATGTTGATTTATTATCTAAAATGCAGAGATTATAGTGACTCTTTAATTCCTCATAAAGGTAATAGCCAATTTGTCCTAACCCTCCAGTAATAAGAATGGTTTTTCTCTTTGATGACATATGAACATATGTAGAGTAAAACTTTTTAAAAGCATAACGTTCCTTTGCTCAATTAGTTCAAATTGATTTTCGTGTTTGAAGAAAAAGGTGAACTCATGTCGAAAAAAGTTAAAGTTGCAATTGCGGGTCTGGGTAACTGTGCATCAGCTCTGGTACAAGGTCTAGAATATTACCAAAACGCTGATGAGAAAGATTTTGTACCTGGGGTTATGCATGTTAAGTTTGGTGAGTATCATATTTCAGATGTTGAAGTAGTAGCTGCTTTTGAGGTTAATACTAAGAAGATTGGGAAGGATATTTCTGAAGCTATTTGGCAAAGTCCAAATTGTTGTAATAAGTTTTCAGATGTCCCTCATAAAGGAATAACTGTCCTACCAGGACCTATCCATGATGGTGTTGCACCACATATGATAGAACCATTTCATTGCTATGACTCTTCAGAAGTACAACCGATAAATATTGCAGATGCTTTAAAGGAGTCAAATGCTGATGTTTTAATTAACTTCCTTCCTGTAGGAAGTGAAGAAGCATCAAAAGTATATGCACAAGCTGCATTAGATGCTAATGTTGCTTTTGCAAATGGGATTCCAGCATTTTTAGCTTCGAAGCCTGAATGGGCTCAAAAGTTCAAAGATAAGAATATTCCAATAGCAGGAGATGATATAAAATCTCAGCTTGGAGCAACGATTTTGCATCGTGTTCTTGTATCACTAGCTCATGACAGAGGAATTAAGCTTGATGAAACCTTCCAATTAAATATTGGTGGAAACACTGATTTTGAGAATATGAAAAAGGAATATAGATTGACTACAAAGAGAATATCAAAAACTGAAGCAGTCACAAGCATGTTACCTTATGAAGTTCCTACTAGAATCGGTCCATCTGACTATGTTCCATTTCTAGATGATGAAAAGATCTGCTATCTTTGGTTGAAGGGTAAGAATTTTGGAGAACAACCAATAACTGCTCAATTAAAGCTAAGTGTGCAAGATTCACCTAATAGTGCTGGTGTTATGATCGATGTAGTAAGATCTCTGAAAATTGCTTCAGACAGAAACATAGGTGGTCCTCTAATAGGCGTCTCAAGCTACTTCTTTAAACACCCACCAAAACAAATCAAAGATTCTGAAGCTAAAGAACTCGTTGAAAAATTCATAAGAGGAGAAATAACTAACTGAGGTGTTAATGGTGAAAAATGACGTTATAAAAATAGCAATCGCTGGTATCGGGAATATTGCTTCAGGTTTACTTCAGGGCATTAATTATCTCAATATCTTTGAAGATAAAAAGGAAAAACTTCTTTATCCGAAAATCAGCAGTTATGAAGCTAAAAATATTCGAATTGTTGCTGCCTTTGATGTTGATGCTGATAAGGTCGGAAAAGACTTAGAAGAGGCTATATTCGCACCAATCAATAGTACTCCTCAATTTGTGAATGTTGAAAAGACCAATGTTGAAGTTCACAAAGGACCTGTGAAGGATGGCCTTTCAAAACACCTACTTGAAGTAATAGTAGTAGCAGAAGGTTCTGAAGCAAATGTTACTGAAATATTAAAGGATTCAGGAGCCGAGATTCTTATTTGTGCTCTTCCTTCAGGCGCAGAAAGCGCTGTTGAAACATATGCTCAAGCAGCTCTTGATGCAGAAGTAGCATTCATAAATTGCACACCAACTAGTATTGCTAGCAGCCCTGAATGGGCAAGGAAATTCAAAAAAGCAAATGTATGTGTATTAGGTGATGATTTACAGTCCTTATCTGGAGGAACAGTTCTTCATAAAGGATTTTTAGATCTTCTAAGGGAACAAGGTGTTATCATAAAGGACACCTATCAACTAGATGTTGCTGGAGGGCTTGAAACACTGAATACACTTGATGATGATAGAAAACAATACAAACGTGAAGTAAAAGAAAGAACTATTAAACAATCTTTTGGCAATGATATAAATCTCGCAAGTGGGACATCAGACTATCTAGAATTCTTAGGAAATAGGCGAGTGGGTCATTTCTGGATACGAGGAGAAGGATTCATGGAGATGCCAGTTAAAATAGATATTAGGTTAGAAACATTAGATGGCCCTAATGCAGCGGGAACCCTTGTAGATGTAATAAGAGCAACAAAAGTAGCTATCAATCGAGCAGGAAGTGGTCCGATAAGTTCAATCTGTGCTTACGGTTTCAAGGCTCCTCCTGTTACAACAGATAGATATACAGCACATATTTGGTTTAGTGAGTATATACAAGGAATTAGAAGTGACTAATTCCCTCTTCTTTTTTTATATATGTAAAAGATTTGTTATTTCGATTAATTTATCTCTTGAAGGACTTTTGGAAAACATATTGAGAATCGCAATTGCTTCACTGATATAATGAGATATTTGATTCTTTACTATTTCAAGAGCTCCAGAATTTACAAGTATTGACTTAATTTTTTCAGTTGGAAAGTCTTTCTTATCAATATAATAATCATTTAGAATTTCCTTTTCATTAGGAGAGACCAGATCCATTGCCTCTAGAACTATATAGGTTTGAATACGGTTCGAGATATCAGTCCAAACACCTGATTTTCCTAAATCATTCTGCTCAGAAGTCAAATTGAAATAATCATCTTTTAATTGAAATGCCCTTCCAAATAATTTACCAAAGAGCTTCATAGATTCTCTATCTTTTTTTGAGCTATTTCCTAGAAGAACGCCAATAACAGAAGCTGCTTCAAATAAACTTGAAGTTTTTCTATCAATTAGCTGAAGCGCTTCCTCTTGAGTCATCTTATTCTTTCCAGACCGGAATTTTTGCTCTAAAAATAATGAAGTTGATAGTGTATGAATTGCTTTAATTAACTCGTCAACTATCTCAATAACGTTAGTTTTGGAAGCTAAGCTTAATGCTAAACTACTTAGGGAATAAGAAATTGAAAGTGCTGCGAAAGTGGAATACTTTAAGTAGAAAGATTTTTCTTGTCTTCGATAAATATCTTTATCGAAAATATCATCAATTATGAGTGATGCATTATGAATAACTTCTAGAGAACAAGCTGCAGCTAAACTCGTATCATTGCGCTGTTCATTTGATATCATCTCAAATGAAAGAAGGCAGATTAAGGGTCTAATCCTTTTACCGCCATTTTGAAGGATATGATCAATTAAATCATTGATTTCGTCATCATAAGGACTATGATTTCTTAAATCAGATAGGTAAGAATTTATTTGATCTACCTCTAATGGAAAATTTAGCTTATTAGAAGTCACTCTAATCAAGCTAATTCGAGTATCTATATTCAAAAACTTATTGAATTGTCGAAATAACTAAACTAGGATTATTCCAATCAAACTGCAGAAAATTAAGAATTGTTTTATAAAAATCACCACTGCAATTATAAGAATCAGAGCAATAAAAGAGCCCATGAACACTGCTGGTTCAGGTGAAGAGAACTTTTGACTTCTCTGAACGGGAATAAGGAAGATCGATCTTAACAACCTAATAAGATAGACTAATGAAAAAACCATGCCTAAAAGAAGAATCACAACTGTAACATACATTCTTGGCGAGAAGAAATCAGGAAAAGCAATTTTCTGAGAGACGAGAAGTATTGATGAAGGTGCAGCAAACATCAATAGGACATTAAGTACCATTATAAGGAATTGAGAAATAGAATTTCTTCCAACTTCTCTTAAAATTTGTATTTCATCTGATTTGAAACCCTTTGAAATTACACCTATTGAGGAGATAGAAAATGTTATCGAAAGAATAAACGCCAGTACTCCGTAGAATGCAGTCTTTAAAGTTAGATTTATCAATTCTTCAGTGAGGATGGGGGAAAATAAATCGGATAAAACCAGAAGTATTATCCCCACAAATATGATACTGATATAGTGTATTAATTTCTGTAATCTTTTTACTGTCATGGAAGCTAAGACTCCCCAAAGAACATAGACAACACCACAAACAGTGAATAACCAAATCAAAACTATTGAAAATGATGATTCAGCAATTGCTAAAGTATATTTAATTAAGAAAGCTAAGGCCAAACCTTTCTGAACGGAAAGCATTATCTGTGTTATTGCATTAAATTTCTCATTTTCCGATTCAAAAAAGATAAAGTGGAAAGGAGGACCCCCAACTAGAACTAATAATCCAGATAGTATGAATATCTCGCTTATGAACTCCCAGAGACGTAAAGTGGTGTTTTCTATTGACAATATAAAGGAATTTCCTGAGAGAGAATGAGCTGCAAAACCAATAAACAATAAAGATAGAGCTAAACTACTCAAAGTTAGATAGTTTCCTATGAAAGATTTCTTTTTATCGGGTATTGTTGGTCTGAAGTTTCTTATAAAGAAATTCATTCCAGTAAAAACTAATACAAAACCAAAGAAAATGAACACCAATGAATTTGCAGCAGTGATGAATATAATACTGGATTCTATTAAAAGCAAAGAGACAAAAAGCATATAGCTTTTTCTAAATTTCAACTCTATTTCGACAATAGATAAGAAAATCCCAATAATGATAGCAAATGAAACAGCATAAAATAGTCCTGAAGTAAAAGCTGAAATGGTCAAGTTAAAAGCAATTACATAATTACTATCTAAGGGGGTGTATATGTAGCTATACACTATAACAGCAATAATACTTGAAATAAGAGCAATATAACCATAAACAATTCTCATCCTTGTCATAAGAAACGGGAATTTTCTGACAATCTTGGAAGAGAATGACCCCAAACCGATAATTAAGATGATTCCTAGTAGAAGAATTTCAAGAGGTAGAAAATCGTGCAAGAATGAGAGTGGATAACTCATCAGATTATACCTCCAGCATAAAGAACAATTGTAATAGCAAGCATTATACCAAGTCCTAAGATTATATAAAGTAGCTGTGCTTTTAGTTTAGCACTTTCCAAGCTTTGAATAAATTGAGAGCTTCTCTTAAAGAAATTTACAGTCCGTGGAACTGCAATATTATTTACAAAATCCTTAACAAGGTTTGCTAGGTAGAAGAAAAATTTGAAGATACTGACTATTATAACCTTGTAAACAAAATCTCTGATCACATTTACATAAAACCAGATTGCTGAAGGAATTATGATTTGAACATTTACCCAATTTATCGGTGAGAAAATAAATTCGAAATAGTAAATTTTACTCAATCTTTCTTGAATCTTTGTTGAAAATTTATTGAGAGATATTGAGAATTTTTCAGCAAATAACTCAATAACAATGTATGAAACAAGGATAACAAACCATCCCACAAAAATTGGGATAAGAGCAATGGAAAGGCTTTCCTGGGAGAAATTAAGAGGCAATGAAAATGGATTTAAAATGTTAAAGAAGGGATAGAGAACACTATTTGCTGATAAGAAAACTAGAATCATAATAAGTGGAAACATCTCTGAAAATTTTAGTTTCTTGAAGAGATTTTGTTTGAAATATTTCCAACTTATTTGAATACAAATTAAAGTTATGCCCAAAACTAAACCAATGGATAAGATGTAAACAAAAAGACTCAGATTTATAATATTAGAAGTGAATAGATAACCCAAAGTAAGTAAATTACCACTAAAAGGAATTACTGAAATTATTGAGATTATAACAATTGTAACAAGGATAATGTTAGCTATTGATCTGATAATTTTTTTACTCCTTTGACCAGTAGGAGGATCTAGGTGGATGTTTAAAGATTTTGATGAAAGAATCACAAGACCCAGAAAAGCAAAAGGTAACATCATCAAAAACTGAAAAGCACTTGACAGATTTCCACTTCCAATTGAAATTAATACCAAACCTACAGAAGAAGTGAAAACTAAAATCTGTTTTTCAAATCCTTTTGCCAGAAATATAGCGAAAAGTGTTACAATTACAGAAAATATAATACCATACCAAGCATAATAATCTGGTACTACTACAAGTAAGTTGTAAATTGGGGAAATGAAGATGAGTGATATTCCAAGAATAATATTGATCATTATTGGGCTAAATTTCCATGTAGATTCTTTAGAACAAACATTAGGTAGCCAGCTATGAAATGGGAATAATGAGCTTTTTGCTAATATACCTAAAAGAAACAAACAACAAAGAACAATGAAATATGGTTTAAAAATGAAAAATTTGTACTGAATATCACTCAAAATAATGTCAAAATCAAAGCTTTTTGATCTTCTGAAAAGGAATATGAATGCTATACAGATCAGGAAATCTCCAACACCAAATGAAGCAGTCATTATCTTCAAGTTCCTCTGCTTACTTTCTTCCTGATTCAAACTGTACAACAGTTCAATTAAGACTAAATCGGCCACAATTAAGAAGAACAGTAATTGAAAGAAGTTTGGAGATAAGATAACTAGAATAGAAATCACTGAGTAAATAGAGATTCTGTCTACTTGATCAACAGTCCATTTCTCCTGACTCCATACCAAATAGAAATTTATCAAAGCTACAGCAGAAGTAATACCTACAAACAGAAGAACTTGGATTTGAGTTAATTGAAATCCGAGAGCAAAATTATATCCAGATATGGAAAATAAGGTTATTTCCTCTGTTAGGTTTGAAAGATCATTTGCATTCAGAAAATGTATGGTAAGTGCAAATATAATAGAAGAGAATCCAGCTAAGGAAAGAGACACAATACTTGAATAAATTTTTCTTACCCTAATCTTATCATTCTCTGAAAACACTAATAGACGTCTAAATATAGGTAAACCAATCAAAATCGAAACTTGAGCAATTAATAAGACAATTATGTTATTCAATTTCCTCCCTCCTTGTTGCTTCTACATTAATATTTGATAATAAATGATCTCTGAAATGAAAAGCCAAGATTATAGTAACTGTAACTAAGCCTAATAGGAAGAATAAAACAATATCTGTACTTATAATCGAACTAGATATAAGAAAAATACCTGATAAAAAGAGAAAGATAAAACTCATATTCATTTGAAGTTTCGATTTTGAGAACATTAATAACAGCAAGCCTAAACAAAAACAAATGAGACTCAGGGCAATTAGATAACTTAAGAATACCATGGTTCTTCCATCCTTTTCTTATTTTGAGCTTGTAAATCTAATACGAACACAAATGTTACTATTAGTAAAAAGATAATTCCTACAATCAGGAAAGTAATTGCATCACTGTTCTTGTAGAACAAATCGAAGAATGATGTTTTCTCAATCCATATTACTTGATTCTCTGATAGGAAAAAAAGTATGTATACTGTAATCACTGGGAAAGCAAGTAAAGTTATAAAACTTATAGTTTGAAATCTTTTACTACCTTCCATATTTGTTTCTTTAGCTTTTGAGTCATACAAATTAAAGGCAGTTATACCAATTATGAAGAGATAGGAAAAACAAAGACAGAAAACAAACATAATTACATTGCCTATAGACAAAAATACAAACGAAAAGGACATAAAACTTACTAGGAAAACAACAAAGCTTAATCGATTAGACATCAGTATTCCCTTAATCAGAAATCCAACACCAAAGAAGCTTCCTAGAAAGTAATAAGCGTCTATTTTTGTCTCGACAAATAAGATGACCAGAATTGCACAAATTACTATCAGTGGTATTTTTACAATTAACCAAATATATTGTTTAGCCCTAAAGATGTTTGGCATTATAATTAAAACAGCTATTACTAAGCTGAAAATTGAGATTAACAATATAGAAGCAAAGTAAGATAATCCAATCATCTCAATACATAAAGATGTAATAGAAAGAAAAATAAAAAGGTTTGGGAATCAAAAACTGTTCTTGTTATCCCGTTCTTTTTCCCCTCTTCTTAACATAATAACCCAAGAAGAAAAACATTGTTACAATTGTCACATAGGTTAGTGGATCCGAGAAGAAAGGTGTCTCTACAAGTTCTCTAATAGGTAAATTAGCTGTAAACACTGGAACAGAAACATTATACCCAGGAAACGTTGGCATCGATGGAACTAGTGGATTACTTGCTCCAAAGGTAGTAAAATTACCTATCGTATAATTCAACCCTAGTTCAATTTTGAACTGAAGATTAACACCTTCAGCTTGTGTGAGATTTACATAGTAAATTGGAATTTTATGAATAAGACCATAAATAGAATCGTAAAACGGATCTGGATAATAGAGAACTTCCCAACTCAAAGGAGAACTTTCAGGTATCCTAAAACTCCATTGTGCAAACACTTTTACTACTAATAAATCCCTCATAGTTGTGTAGTTGATATGGGTTAAATCGAGAAGACTAGTGACACCGTAAAATCCATAATATATATCCATTTCTTCATCAGCATCTGTATCATAACCCATGATATCCATATAAAGCAAAGGTGTATCATAATCACCGTATGAAGCATTATATCCATGTGCAACTGGATCAAATACTAGCCCTCTCACTTGATCACTACTAATTCTCATTGTACCTGTAAAATCCCAATCATCATCTTCATTTTCTAGAGCAGTAACGCTTATTGAATTGTTGAATGATAACAAGAATAAAGAGGTAACCATTAGAGTTACTATGAATAGAGATATTTTTCTCATCTTGTTAGCCTCCTGCTTTTCTTAACAAATGTAAATATCACAAGAACAAGTGCAAAAGATGCAACGATTGTTGTGAATGGAAAATTAACCTGAAAACTATGTGTTCGAGGAAGAGAAGTTCTTTCTACATTTTGAGCAACTGTGACATTAAATTGTGGCCACCATTGATCTTCAGGATAAGCATAATTTGTTGGATCTGTCTCATTAACAGGTCCAGTAAAGATTGGATTATCTGCTCCAAAAGTGGTAAAATTACCATTTATAACAGTCTGATCTTTATTTACTTGTCTCCAATGCCCTACTATTCCAGTTTGGGTGACAAAATTAGCAATATGAACTGGGAAAACAAGATTAACAGGATTAGTATAATTATCATATAATCCTTCTTCTTTTAATGAATATATTGTTGAAAGCTTAACAAAATCATAAATTTCAGCTATTGCTAGATCATAAGAACTTGAACTTGCATTAATCACATCTGAATCATATTCAACATCAACCCATGCCATGCCTAACTCAGAACTTACATTGAAACCATATTCTCCACCTAAACTTGTCGATTCAAATATTAAAGAATAGTGTGGTGCATTACGAAGTGGATTTATTCCATGTAAGGCAACAATAGTATCAATGTCTGTATCATCATCAGTAGCGTCATCTAAGCAAAAGATGAATGTTCTTAGCATATCTGGATCAAGTCCATAAATAGGACTATATCTAATACGGTGATTTTGTCTGTTAATTATCCCCTTGTAGTCCCATGAATCTGTGAATTCTAAAACCCCTTGTACAGGTATCACTGGATGACTAGTTGCTGGAGCTATCATGAATGTAAGGATTATCGTCAAACATATCAGTTTACTATTTATCAATCTATTTCCACCAAAAATACTTTCTACGAGAATAGTTCAAATGACATTTATAACTGTTTTTATCGAAAGTGAATAAGAGCAATTTTTCATGTAATAGCATAATTCTTATATCGTTAAAACGAAAACTTGAACCAGATGTCATGGCTAGAAAAACGAAAAAGAACGCATTCTATTAAAGAAATCTTCAAGATTATCTGGCCATATATTTCACACAGAAAGAAATTTCTAATTTCTATTACTGTTGTTTCGTTTTTAGCATCAATTGTAGGTTTAGTTTCACCCTTGTTTATTAGGGAATTAATCAATAATGCTATTCCTAATGAGAAGATTAATCTTGTCTGGATAATTGGCTTAAGTTTATTGGGTGTTGCTGTTTTTGGTGGGATTATGACTTACTTCTCACGATTCTATGCTGCTAAATTTGCCCAACAAGTAATTTTTGAACTCCGAAATGATATCTACGAAATTCTTCAACAGCTGAGTTTAGAATTTTACGATGATGAGAATACTGGTCAGATAATGACAAGAGTCACAACAGATCTTAATGCAATTCAAAGTTTGATTAGCTTTACTTTGAGATTAGTAATGAATGGCTCAGTTTTCTTTATTGGTGCTTATGTTGCAATGCTAGTCATGAGCTGGAAACTAGGGTTGATTCTAGTTGCATTGTTTCCAGGTTTCATATGGTTAGTTCACTGGTTTAGTACTAAAGTTAGGCCTCTTTTCTACCAAGCTAGAAGACAATTTGGAGACGTAACATCAATATTACAAGAAAATGTCACTGGAGCTCATGTTGTAAGAGGTTTTGCTCAAGAAGAAGCTGAAATCGCTAAATTCGATGAATCTAATGTTATTTACAGAGATTTGAGAATTAAAACACAAATTTATCGTGCAATTTATTTTTCAACAATGACATTATTAATAGGGATTGGATCAACGCTAGTAATTGCTATTGGAGGGATAGCGGTTACTAGACAAGAGCTTATGTTAGGGGATTTCATTGCATTTTTGTCATATCTCGCTCTTCTACCTGGACCAACAAGACAACTCACTTGGTTAGTGGGAATTCTTCAAAGAGCTTTAGCTAGTGGAGACAGAATTATTGAATTATTTGAAGCAAAACGAGAAGTACAGGAAGATCCAAATGCTATAGATCCGCCAAAGTTCATGGGCGATATATCCTATCAGAGTGTAAGCTTTGAATATGAAGAAGGAAGATTGATCCTAGATTGTATTAATATTTCAATACCTGCTGGCCAAAAAATAGTAATTCTAGGTGGTACTGGAAGTGGTAAGAGTAGCTTTGTTAACTTATTATCTCGATTTTATGACCCTATTGAAGGTGAAGTATTAATTGATCGTAAAAACATCAAACAATATAAACTAAAGAAAATGAGAAGGCAAATAGGTTTGGTTCTTCAGGAAACATATCTCTTCAACGCAACTATCAAGGAAAACATTGCTTTTGGAAAACCTGATTCTGAAGATAAAGAGATTATAGAAGTTAGCAAAATAGCAAAAATACATGATTTCATATCTGGATTACCTGACACATATGATACTAAAGTTGGTGACCGTGGGATTACTCTATCTGGAGGTCAAAAACAAAGACTTTCAATTGCCAGAACCCTTCTAACTGACCCCTCAATTCTTGTTTTTGATGATTCTACTGCATCAGTAGATGCTGAAACTGAAGCTCAAATACAAGAGGCTTTGAACATTTTAAGTGAGGGGAGAACAACAATTATCATTTCTCAGAGAATTTCATCAGTTCATTATGCAGATAGGATTTTGGTTTTCGATGCAGGAAAGATTGTTCAAGATGGTTCACATTCTGAACTAATAAATTCAAAAGGACTTTATCAAGAAATTTACCAAACCCTTGAACAGAGTTATGGTGAAATTGATCAACATAGTCAGAAAGACATGATTCAAGGGGGAAACGATTAATGGGACATATAATGCGCTACATGGCGAGAGAAGAAGAAAAACGGGACAAAAAATATTCCGATTGGACTTTGTTCAAAAAAATTCTGGGGGTTTTTAGTTATTATAAATCAGAAGCTATTTCTGTTCTAGTTGTTGTGGTTTTGTTTTCTCTATTCACTACTACTATTCCCATTCTAATGCAACAAATCATCGATTACTTCATTAAACCCTATACCGATGCTAGTTCTTTGGAATTCATACTATCTGGTTTCAGAAACACATATGTTTCAAATTACAATTCCTCCAATATTGGTATATTAACAAAAAGCATCAGTTTTATGATTCCTACCTCTAAGAATGAGATAACTAACTCTCTTTTAATTGTGGGAGCGATGTATCTATTGTTCATAGTTGTTAACTTCATCTTGATATTAGTAAGAACAATTTTCTTTGCTAAACTTGGACAAAAAATGATTTATCGAATTCGAAGTGATTTATTTACAAAACTACAATATCTTTCTTTTGATTATTTTACTGATACAGAATCTGGTAGAACAATTTCCAAACTAACGAATGATGTAGATGCCCTAGGAGAGCTATTAACGACGGGTATTATAGACATCTTTGCAGATTTCATTAGTTTAGTCTGGATTCTTGTCTTGATGTTCATTCTCGATATAAATATGACTCTTTTGGCAATTACTGTAATCCCTTTACTGATAATGGTAGCTTTCTTCTTCCAGAAACGCGTAAGATCAGCATATAGGCGAACTAGAGTCGCAATTGCTCAAGTTACCTCAAATTTACAAGAAACAATCTCAGGTGTAAAAGTAACTAAAGCTCTCTCTAGAGAAGAAAAGAACATTCAAAATTTTAAGAATCTAAATAAGGAAAATTATTCGGCAAATGTTCAAGCTGCAGGGGTTTCCTCGTTATTCATGCCTATCATACAACTAATAGCTGCCTTGGGGAGTACCATTGTGATAATCTTCGGAGGATATTCAGTTATTTCGCTTGGTACTCTTACTTATGGGAAGCTATATGCATTTTTAGAATATTCAAATAGATTCTTCATGCCGGTAATTAGTCTTTTTACTTTCTACACTATCATTCAATCAGGATTTGCTAGTGCTGAAAGAATATTCGAAATATTAGACGAAGATCCTTCTGTGAAGAATTCAGCAAAGCCTTTCTTCCCAAAGAAAATTAAAGGACTTATTGAGCTAGAATCTGTACATTTCAGATATCAACCAAAAGTTCCCGTTCTCAAGAATATCAATTTAACCATAGAACCTGGGAAAAGCATAGCTTTGGTTGGTCAAACGGGAGCTGGTAAGACTACAATTACTAAACTATTATCACGCTATTATGATGTTACAGAAGGAGAACTTAGTATTGATGGAATAAACATAAAGGAAATCGATTTAGAAACATTAAGAAAAAATATAGCTGTTGTTCCTCAAGATGTTTATCTTTTTAGTGGATCAATTAAGGATAATTTAAAGTATGGGAGAAAGGACGCAACTGATGATGAAATATATGATGTATGCTTAATGCTTGGATTGCATGATTATATCTTAAAACTCCCAGAAGGGTATGATACTGATGTAAAAGAAGGAGGGTCTAGATTATCTTTAGGGCAAAGACAACTTATATCACTTGCTCGAGCTGTCATAGCAAACCCAAGTATTCTAATCTTGGATGAATGTAGCAGTTCAGTTGATCCTATTACTGAATCTCTAATTCAGAAAGGAATTAATCTTATGTTACGAGAAAGAACTTCTATAATAATTGCTCATAGACTTTCTACAATAAAAACAGCCTCTCAAATAGTAGTCATAGATGATGGAGAAATTGTTGAAATTGGTTCTCATAAGGAATTACTAAAGAAGAAAGGAAAATATCGCGACCTTTACCAAAGCCAGCTTACAAGTAACATAGTCAAATAAATAGCAAACATATTCATTTCACAATCCTTTTTTAGTCTGATTTTCCCCTTTTCTTGAACATAAATGGTTAAGTTAGAAGAGCTTTTTGCAAATGAAGAAAATAGAGTTCTCTGTCTAGGTAATGAAGCTATAGCCAGAGGAGCCATAGAAGCTGGAGTTCAATTATTCGCAGCTTATCCAGGTACTCCTAGTAGCGAAGCAAGTACTGCTATAATTGCCGCATCTAAAAAATTAGGATTTTATGCAGAGTGGAGCACTAACGAAAAGGTAGCATTTGAAACAGCATATGCCGCTTCCATAAGTGGGGCTAGAGCAATGACAGCCTGCAAGCATGTTGGTATAAATGTCTTGGCAGATGCTCTGTATAGTGCTGCATATATGGGTACTAAGGGGGGGTTTGTTCTTTTAGTTGGAGATGACCCACACTGCTTCAGTAGTCAAAACGAGCAAGATTCAAGATGGTTAGGAGTCTCTGCCCAAGTACCAGTTTTAGAGCCTTCAAATCCACAAGAAGCTAAAGAATTTACAAAATTAGCATTTGAAATAAGTGAAAAATTCGAATCAATCTTAGTTGTTAGGTCAACTACAAGAATATCACATGCTAGATCAGATGTTCAGTTTGATAAATATGAAACTAGTTTCAGAGAAGGAGATTTTGAAAAAAGTAACAGATATAAGTGTTTACCTGCCTTAGCCAGAGCAAATCACCCAAAGTTGGTTTCTAAGATGGAAACAATTAAGGAATGGATTTCTGAAAGCGGATTATCTGTAATTGAAGGGCAAAATGATACAGAATACGGGATTATCACAAGTGGAATTTCTTATGCTTATGTAAAAGATGCATTGGAAATATTAGACAAAGATGTACCAGTATTAAAATTAGGCATGGTTGCTCCTTTGGATGAAAAATCAATTCTTGAATTTGCTAGAGATAAAAAAAACATTATCTTTATCGAGGAAGTTGATCCTTATTTAGAAGATAGGATTTCAGCTCTTTTCATTCAGAACGGAATTGTTCCGAAAATTCATGGAAAATGTACTGGTATAACAAAGAAATATCATGAGTTAAATTCTAGACTAGTTGCTGAAGCATTACAAAGCGTTATTGGTGGTAAACTTGCTTCTGTTGGAGAAATACAAAAAGCAGAGGAAGAAATCACTGATTTTATACCATTTAGACCGCCATTATTCTGTCCTGGATGCCAACATAGAGCTGCATTTTGGGAATTGTCAAAAGTTGTTCGAAAGAATAAAGGAATTTTCGCATCAGATATAGGTTGTTACTCACTTGATCCCTGGGTAACCGATACAATTCTATGTATGGGCGCAGGAATAAGCATGGCTAATGGTTTTTCCAGAGTGATAAAAGATAAACCGATTTTTGCATATATTGGAGATAGTACTTTTTTCCATACGGGATTAACTGCACTAGCAAATGCAGTTTATCACAAAGCCAACATCAATGTTTTGGTTCTTGATAATCGAATGACTGCTATGACAGGATTTCAACCCAATCCTACAGAGGTTATTGATATAGCAGATGTAGCAAAATCTCTGGGTGTTGAATATGTTGTTGAATTTGATCCTTATGATTTTGAGAATGGTAAGAAGATATTTGAGGATGCACTTCAACATGAAGGTCCCACTGTTATAATAATGCGAAAAATCTGTGCAAATGAATGGTGGAGACAACAGAGAAGAAGTGGACAGAAAATCGAGGTTTATCATATTGACCCAGAAACATGTATTGCTTGTGGTACTTGTATTGTTCAATACCAGTGTCCTGCTATATATTGGAGCATTGATACCAATTCAAAAGGTAAGAAATATTCCGTCATTGATCCTTCAATATGCACGGGATGTAGTGTTTGTTCCCAAATTTGCCCTGTAGAGGCGATATCAAAGGCGGTAGATACTGATGAGTAAAACCTACAAAATGATTGTTTGTGGAGTAGGAGGTCAAGGTATTCTAACTATCACAGATATTATTGTGATAGCAGCAAGGAAGAAAGGCTTACATGTTCTAGGATCTGAAGTTCATGGAATGGCTCAAAAGGGGGGATCTGTGGTTACCAATCTAAAAATTGGAGAAAAACTACACTCACCAACTAATCCTATAGGAACTTGTGAAGTTTTAGTTGGTTTGGAGCAAAATGAATCTTTGAGATATATGAAATTTCTAAAACCTCGTGGAATTGCTATTACATCGAACACAGTTCTCTTTCCTATCTCTTGGAAAAAAGACAAAAAAGCTGCAGACAATGCTAAAGAAAAAATAGAAGAAAACATTACAAAATTCGATGTAAAATTAGTAATGATTAAAGCTGAAAACTTAGCTATTGAGGCAGGATTAGCTCTAACTCAGAACATAGTACTTTTAGGAGCATTATCTCAAGTAGAAGAATTTCCTCTAACAGAAGACGAATTAAGAGATGCTCTAAAACAACGTGTTCCTGCAAAATATGTTGAACAGAATCTAAAAGCCTTTGAGTTAGGTATCAAAACAGTGAAGAATCTATGAATTAAAAGACTTTATTACCCCGTGATATAGCTATTTCAGTTTGATTTTTTCTTATGAAAATAAAGGAATTACCTTTCTTCTTCATCAGGAAGTGCTACGGTGTCGATTATCTCCTCACCGGCTACTACTTCATCAACTGAATGAATTGAAGATCCATAATCTCTCAAAACATCTTCGATATCTTTGTAGATCAGATTATCACCGACAATGGTAACTACAATTCCTTCTGTGCTTGAATCAGTTTCTGTTCTTGTTACGTTAACAGAATCTACTCCAGATAATTCAGCAACTGCGTAAGCTAAAACATCCATCCTTGGTTGATGAGGTTTTAAAACATCTAATACAAGTCTTCTAATTCGGACAGTTGTTGTGGTTTCGCCCATCTTGAATTCACATAAATTAATGAATTAATCATTCTAACCTTTGAAGGTTTAATTCTTAAACTTTCTGTTATCTAAATGGAATGTAAAGGTTAATATATTTTTTTGTCATTATTCTTTTGTGATTACCATTAGGCAAAACAATATTAAAGAACACAAAAATTAAGAATTGAGAACGTTTAGTTACAACGTACAATATGTGAGGTCTATGTCTAAACACTTTCCCTATGATTTATGGATTTCGGCAGGAAGCGATGCTGGAATAAGTTTTGCCACTATAGGACGTCTTGCTAAAGATTCCAGCATGATGCAAGGAATCTTATTATCTTTACAAAGCTTAATGACTACAGAAGTAGAAGTAACCAATTCCCAATTTATGACTGGAGAAAATGAGTATGTTAAATTTGGAACTTTCACTTTAGCAGAAGAAGCGGATAATGTAGTTGTTCAATATGTAGTAAAATCAAACCAACCAGGAAAGATTAGTAAAACAGAGGAACAGCTTGTTCAAGAGTTGGCTCTTTCTTTCTGCAAATTTATTGTTCTTACACCGAATTTTCATCAAAACATGGCTGTAGGCAAAATGATTTCACCAGATTTTGTCTCAAAAGCTTTCCTGAAAGCCTGTACAATTGCAAAGCAAAAATTATCTATATCTTCGAATAATAGGGGGTTGAACGACTTAATTAATCAAAACATTAAAATTTTAGAAACTGATGCGATAAAATTTCCCACAGTTGCACAGTTAAAAGATTTGAGAGCATGGTTAGGGGAGGATGAAAATTCATGGGATAAAGGAGCAATAGTTCCCTTCAAACGTCAACTTTTAGTTCAAATGGTAGCACAAGATATACTCAATCAGATAATAATTAAGGATCCTTTTGTTCTTGTTGAATATGAACGACCAAGGTTTGTAATCGAAGAAATTCGAAATAGCATTGAAAGAAATCTTAAGGGCAGAGACATTAAGCCACAAGAGCTGATAGATAAATATCTTGCAAAGAATCTGAATAAGAAGGTTGCAGCTCAACTTAAGAAACTAACAATTGATGAAATCCATTCCGCTAGTTCGTTCATAGCTCATAACTTAGCTAAGGAGATAGTCTATACATTAGCGAAAGATGAACCATTATGTTCTCTAATTGATTATAGAGATGTTAACCTCTTCTCTTCAATTCAAAATCAGATAACCTTAGCAGCTGAAGTACCAAATCCAGGTTCTATGATATGCGATGCTTTAATTGAAGATGTCTCACCTTTAGCTCTTCAAAGTGCTCGATTGTTTTATTCTCAACTTATCAAACCTTTCATAGGAAAGAAACTACCACCAAGTATTTGGAATGTAATTATTGATTTTACTTTTTCCATTTTGGGTGAGAAGAAACTTTCTTCTATAAAGGATAAAGGATCTAAAGGAAAAGGAACTTCCATTAGTGTAAAAAGAACCTTGCTAAAGGAACGACTTTCTAAACTAACAGTTTTACAACTAAAGTGGTTGAAACAACTATCTGATAAATTCACTACGATGGGTGTAGGTAAACAATTAGAATTGTCAAATATTGAAGAATCAGTCTTATTTGCTAGTGCTTTGGAAAGAGCTATTATCACAACTCTAGAAAAAATCATCAAGGATCAGCTGTTTAATGCAAGCTTAGGAGACATCTTCTCTTTTATGGTTAATTCATTCAGACAAATAGCTCCAAAAACAGTTTTTGTTAGTATTTTATCAAAAATTATGGATGATCTAAAAGGCAGAGGTTATGAAACTCAAAAACAAATGAATCTGAGTTCTACTGATCTTATAGGGGCTGCTATTGATGAAGGAGAAATTAAAGCCTTCGTAAATTCAGTTCCCGTACAGTCAAAGAGATCATTCTTCAAAGGAACCAAACTTCGATTTGATGGAAGAACAATTTCTTCAACAGAATTGTTACAAAAGCAAAATGTAACTATAAATCTTGCTAACACAATTATACCACTTAGAGCTGCAGAACAGGATGCTGAATTTCTTACTACTTGTCTGGTAAATACAAGTGTTCTAAAGAGAGCATATTCAAAAGCAATTCTTAGAGGAATGATTAGTACTTATCTTCAGAAAATGTTTCACTTTGAAGGAGAAGTATACAACCAACTCGATACTCTGATAACTGTTTTTAATCGTGAAATGGCTGGAAAACTAACACAAGCTCACAGGTTACCTGATATTCAAAACAGCTTTCCATCATTTCCAATAATTCAAGATATTCCACAAAGATTCAGGGGTAAAAATTTCCATGAGAGATGCCAAGAAAGTTGGAATATTTATGCGCCAAAAATATATAGAATCATACAAGAATTACTTAATGGATTCTCCAATCTACGAAAAAATGATTTGAATTACAAAAAGAAAGCAATGAGAATTTATAGTAGATCTCTCAAAGACCTCAAATATATACGACGAATGTTAATCAAAAATTGGAATCCTTTGAATGATCAGATGACTAAAATGGTTGAAAGCTGGTCAAAAGATGTAAGTGTTAATTTATCGTCTCACTTATCAGAAGTTAGTAGAAACGCATCCAAATGGATTGGAGATGTATTCAAAATACAAAAATTGGAATATGGAAAACTTACTATTTCTGAAAAACAAAGTCTTAAAGAGATTATTGATACTGTAAACAGAATCAACCCACAAGAAATTGCAGAATTACCTAAGAATTTCATGGAGATCGCAATCTCAATCCTACTATACAGAAGAATACCAGAATATGTAATCGATGATTCCTATAATCAGATGATAAGTGGTGAGAAAAGAGTAGCAGATTCAGTTCTTCGAGCTTGGAGTAAAAGTCGGTCTAGAAAGGAGTTTGAAAACAATCTTTACTTAAACATGAGGGTTCTTGGAAATACTTTTACAAAGATGATTGATACTTATGGAAGATTAACTAGTACTTTATTCATCAAAAACGATCTTGTACTGTCAAGTGATATTAATGGATATTATATTGTATTAGGTGATTTCCCGAAGGAGGTATTTTCAACCAAAGCTGAAGTAATGGATATCCTAAGATTTCCAAATGTTTCAGTAATTAGCCACCCCAAAGATTGGGAAATCAGACTATATCTAGAACCAGATTATAAGAGAGAAATGGATGAATATAGAGATCGTTTGATTGTTATGAGTGATATAGTTGGATTTGTAGCAAGAATGAAATTTGATGAAAATACAGGTCCAGTACTAGAAGGGATGAAAGCAGTAATCTCCTATCTCATAGAAAATGGTGAAACAAATATAATAGATTTATCAGAAACGATAAAAGAAGCATTATTCAGATTGTCTGAATACCCAACAACAATAGTAGAGGACAAGCAATAAATTCATATTCGTGATCCAAATATAGCTGTACCTACTCTGACCATGTTAGAACCGTGCTTTATTGCGATTTCATAATCACTTGACATTCCCATTGAAATTACTGGGGAATCAAATGAAATTCGAGGTTTAATCTCTTTCTGAAAAATGGAATTTGTTCTCTCAAAGAACTTACTTAGTGAAACTTTTTCTAGTTCATATTCAAGAGG
>JAGLXK010000270.1 GCA_023132955.1 Candidatus Heimdallarchaeota archaeon | reverse complement strand
TAGATCCTCCAACAATAAGAGATACTGATAATGTTTCTGCTATTTCATCATCACTGCATCCTTCTTGAACAGCCCTAATCATATGTTAGCTTATACAATCCTCACAACTCAGTACTAATGAAGTTGAAAGACCTAATAATCCCTTAAATTTAGCAGGCAGAGCACCTTCTAAATATGCTCCTGTATCTAAAGCGTAAAATCTGTTAATCCGTTTATTCTGTAAAGCAAAGATTTTTTCATTCATCTCTTCTCTATATTTCCTAAAATTCTCAAACTCATTCACTGCCATTACCACATTCAAATTTATAAAGAGAAATATAATCTTTGCTGTCAGCTGAAACTAAACCAATAATTAATAAAGCTAATAAATCATTAACTCATATCTCAATGTTGCAGAAAGGGTTGAAAATCAAATGCCTACTCCAAAAAACCTTAAAGATCTGAAACTTAGCTTAGTAGGTGCACATATAGAATCCCTCAATCAAGCTCTAGAAAAGAGAGGGTATAACACCAATTTATTACCAACAACTCATTTTCCCAAGAAAAAACAAATCAAGGATTCAGATATTATTTTTGGAGCATATTTTCAATCTGCTTGGCCTTGGTTTGTAATTGGAAAGCTTTGTAGAAAGAAAACTGTATGTCATTGGGTTGGGTCTGATTCAGTTCTTTCTGTTCAAAATTGGAAAAGAAAATTACAAACAAAAATATTTGCAAAATTTGTTGACACACATATTTCAGTATCAACTAGAATAAAGGAAGAACTCGATAAAATAGGAATAGACAGTACTGTTCTCTTTCATGGTTCAGATATTGAAACAGAAGATATTCCTATGCCGGAGAAACTAGGTGTTTTAATTTATTTCATAGCAGGAAGAGAAAAACTCTATGGTGTTGATAGGGTGATCGAAATTTCGAAAGAAGTTAAAGATGTTGATTTTTATTTTGTTGGTCACTTTGATTCTTTACACTATAAGGAAAAATACAATCAAAGCAATCTTCATTTTCTAGGATACATCAACATTAGTGAGATTTGGTCAAAGATTAGCGTTATTGTTCGGATGACTGAACATGATGGTTTTCCTAAAATTATAGTAGAAGCTTATTCTAAGGGGAGGTATGTAATTCACAATTATCCCTTGCCTGGAGTAATTTTATCTAAAACAAATAAAGAAGTTGTCAGTGAATTAAAGAAGCTACAAACTACTAAAACAGCAAATAAGAAAGGAATTGAGTTATTTAACGAACAATTTCATTATGACAAATTTCTTGAGAAATTAGAGGAAATTTGTTTGAGTCTTTTTACTAAATAGACCATTTAGAATTATAATACAATCAGATAAAATTATTAAAGGGCATATCATTTACTTTTCTAATGAGAATATTAATCACAGGTTCAAGAGGTTTTCTCGGTGTCAACTTAGTGAAACATATTCAGACAGAAAGACCAGATTGGGAAATTTTTGGGTTTGATCTTAAATCTAGTAAAAATATCAATTACAATTATAAAGCATTGAATTTCAATTCAGATGTTAACTGGAAAGAGAAACTAAAAACAATTGAACCAGATATGATATTCCATTTAGTAGGCTTATTTCGAGGTACTAAAGAAGAAATGTATTCAACCAATGTTTCTTCTTTTCAAAGCTTTATAGAGGGATTTCGAGATTCAGAATTAGAGAGTAGATTATTAGTTTTAGGTTCAGCTGCACAGTATGGAGAGGACAGCACTATTACTAAACCGCTAAAGGAAGATCAACAAACTAAACCAATGAGCTTTTATGGCGAAACAAAGGATAAACAAGAAAAAATAGCTTTAAGTTTCCACGAAAAATATGGTATTGATATTGTATGTACTAGACCAGCTTCTCTTGTTGGTAAGGGTGTATCAAATCATTTATTATCTGGATTTCTTACGGAGAAATTCAAGAAAAATGAGAAAACTATCAAAGTTGAAATTTCTAATTCCTCAGATGTTAGGGACTATATTGATGTTAGAGATACCTGTTCTGCTTTATTGCTTCTACAAGAAATGACTGGCATAACTGGTGATGTTTTTAATATCTCCGCCAATCAACTTCTCTCAAATTTAGAACTAATAAAAATTTATGAGAAGATTTCAGAAAAACGGGCACTCGTAACTTATTCACAACCTAATAAAACTCCCACTAAAATTTGGTTAGACAATTCAAAATTAGCTAAATGCTGCAGTTTTCTACCTAAATTTTCGATAGAAGATTCTGTGAGATGGAATTTAAGCTGAATTTTGAAGGTGTTTCAAAACTTTAAAAAACAACTGAAGTAATCTCAATACGATGAGTCAATCCTCTAACGTTTTAATAGTTGGTGCTGGAAAAGCAGGATTATTACTTCTGGGTGAATTAAATCAACCAAAATATAAGAACTATCAAGTTGTGGGTTTTATTGATGATGATCCTGAAAAACTAAGCAAAAAGGTTGAAAATTTATTTGTTTTAGGGAACACAGAACAAATTCCTGAAATTGTTGAAAAATTTGATATTGAATTATTAATTATAGCAATTCCCTCAGCTACAGGAAAAACCATTACAAGGATTGTTGACATAATTCATCATACATCATCTAGTTTCATGATAGTTCCTCCAATATTCCAGAATTTGAAGATAAATACTATTTCTGCACCAAGAAAAATAAGCGTAAGAGATTTGATTCGAGCACCTATTGAAAATGTTCTTACAGATGCATCAATGGAAGAAATTAGGAATTATACTATTTTGATAACAGGAGCAGCAGGATCAATCGGCTCAGAGATTTGCATTCAATTAGCTGGATGTTTTCCAAAACAAATCATTGGTTTAGATGTAGCTGAAACACCTCTTTTCGAATTAACAAATCAGATGAACCAGAATCATAAAAAGATCAATTTTATCCCAGCTCTTGCCAATATCAGAGATGAGAAAAGATTAAGCAAAATTATCAAAAAATATAAGCCTGACATCATCTACCATTGTGCAGCTTTCAAACATGTTGGTATGATGGAACAATTCCCTCATGAATGTGTTAAAAATAATATTCAAAGCTCAATCAATCTAATTAAAATAGCTTTAGAAGAAAAAATAGAAAGGTTTGTGTTTGTTTCAACTGATAAAGCTGTAAAGCCCATTAATATTATGGGGATTTCGAAAAGAATCATTGAAAAATATGTTCTTGCTCAAAATTCTAATGATACAAAATTTATGATAGTAAGATTTGGAAATGTTTTAGAGAGCAGTGGGAGTGCAATTCCGATATTCAAAAAGCAAATTGAAAATGGCGGTCCTGTGCTCTTAACAGACGAAAGAATGGAGAGATTCTTTATGACTATCACAGAAGCAGCTCAGCTAGTAGTTCAAGCTTCCATACTTGGCAAAGGTGGAGAGCTATTTGTTTTAGATATGGGTGAGCCCTACAAAATGCTAGACATTATTCATAAATTATTCCAAATTTATGATTATGACAAAGATGATATCAAAATTGAAAACATCGGAATTCGTCCTGGTGAAAAACTTACAGAGGAACTCTTTCATGATTTTGAAAAACCCGAATTATCACAACATAACAGAATTTATATCTGCAATATCGATGATGATGAGATATCCGAAGGTTTCTTGAAGGAAATTGATAAGTTTGTTGAAGAAGTAGATCAAATGGCTAAAGAAGAAATATCTGTAAAAATGCTAGAATTTGTTTAGGTTGACTAAAATTAGTTTTTTTTGATGAATAAGATTAAGAATAACTTTGAGATAAGATTTTTGTTAAAAATGGAAATAGATTGGAAAGATGAAATTCTATACAAAGACTTTGTGATGTGGGGTCCAAGATTAAAACGTGAGGCTCCTTTCTTTCAAGAAATTCTCCAAAACATACAGAAAGAAAATATTAGAATTCTAGATGTATCATGTGGGACTGGTGACCATCTAGTTATGTTTGCTAAATGGGGTTTTACAGGAATAGGAATTGACATCTCAGAGCAGAATATAGAACAAGCAAGAGCATTAGCTCAAAGAAATAATAGTAATGACAAAGTAGATTTCATACTTGGCGATATTCTCGAATTGGAGAGTAAAATTCCTAATGAGAAATTCGACTTCATTTTCTGTATTGGTAACACTCTATCCATTTTTGATACAACTGAACGTAGAAACATCATAAATCAGATGATCAATCTTCTTAATGATAAGGGAGTTATACTTATTCAAGTAGTTAATTATTTGTCTCATAAAGATGAGGAACATTGGTTCTATAATCCAAGTTTAAAACGAGATTCCAATGGAGCTCTACTCTTTCATGTAAGAATGATGGAATGGAAAAATAAATACGATAAAATAACTATGTATGTTCAAAAAATCCATCAAAGTGATTATGAATCGGAAGAATTCGATTTACACAAGAAAAGAACTGAATTCTTTATTATATCAATAAATGATTTCAGAGAATTTACTTCTAATGAAATAAACTTAAATGCTTTTGGAGATTATCAAAAGAATGATTTTAAGGAAAAAGAGAGTAATGATCTAGTAATCTTTTTACAAAAAGAATAGCTTAATCGTAGGGATCAATTACTTCATCTGGAAGAATCACTTTCTTTCCTATTGCACTGAAAATCGGTAGAGCAATAACTCTGAGTTTCTCTGCAATTATATTCTTCTCTTCCTCTACTTTAGCTTTGAATTCTTCTTCAGAAATCAAACCTTCTTCATAGACATTATGCCACTCACGTTCAATGCATCCTTCTAACTCTTCTTTATCCCAAATTCTTGTATTAATGTGTATTGAGGTTTCAAGACCCCCTGAAGAGAATACAGCCAGAAGTCTTCTTCCTACACCAGGAT
>JAGLXK010000027.1 GCA_023132955.1 Candidatus Heimdallarchaeota archaeon | reverse complement strand
AGCAAGTATGTGCTGTTCGAAAAGTTCTCCTCTAACTTTATTGATAAATCCACCAATACTTGTTTGACCGTTTTCCATTTCTTTGTAATGTAAATGAATCTGTGTTTTAGCTAGTTTCAGGATATCCCACGTTTCTTTACGATTGTAGTTAAGATCGTCAAGGTATTTAGCTTTGAAGAATTTAGCGTATTTCTTAATCTTTTCTTTTTCAGAATTGAGAATAACTTCTAAAATAGCTTCTTCCCAATGGAAATAGTCAGGTTCAGTCAGCTCATATTTGGGAAGTTCGTAAAGTTCTTTTGTTTCTATTTCTTCATCTCCTTGTCTTTGGAATTGTAAATCATAAATTTTAGTTGTAGCAATATCAATATCGGGATTGTACCACAAACCTATTTTTTCAGTTTCTTTTAGCCAATAAGTACCATATCCAAAATAATGACTATATTTTGCTAAAGCAGCTTTGACTTTTTCTTTGGTCTTTTGATTCTTAATATATCTTCTATACTTTGCAGCTTCTTGAGTAAACTTCACTCCTGCAGGACTCATAAACCTTAATTGATGACCAGAATCATGTACATTTAATTTAGTTTTACTAGATTTAGCTAAAACTAAAGAGGAAGCATCTCTGAGGAGTTTATGAACTGCAAACCAATCATGGATACCTAGAACCTGAACAATTACTCCTTCGCTTAATCCTGTTCGATGTTCACAAATCCATCTTCTACGTTTGATATCAAAGAGATCTACATCTTTATTAGAAATTAATCCTGTAGCATCTTCACAACCTATGAAAATAAATTGTTTTCCTTCAGGTATTCGAGCAAATAAAGAATCCAAACTTCTAGCAGTAGCAGAAGACCAGATAAGATCAGTATATCTTTTCTTTTTCCCTTGATAATAATCTCTAAACCATTTAGCTAAGCAATCAATCGTTACACTTTTTCCAGAACCTTCTTCACCTAAAACAACTATGTAAATGACTTGCCATTGATTACGTTCTTTTTTGCTTTGTTTAGATTGTTCCTTTAGAACAGAAATATAAGCATGAGAAGGAAGCAAGCTATAGAAAAGCTCCTTTGATTTTCTTTCAGCAGATTCTTTATTAGGATCTGCAAAGGGATTATCATAATGGAATTCTTTCGTTTTATGAACAATAGGATACAAGTTAATCAACCCCCTCAGTTGTGGCACAATCGGTCACAATGTCTTTAAACCTATAAATTCCTCTTTCTGTTTTTTCAACTAATCCTTTTTTGAAAAGTATACTTAAGATTTTGCGAACGGTTACATGTTCTTCTAGCAAGACATCACTTAAAGTAGTATAATGAATTGATTTAGGATGGATCTGTTTCAAGTAAGCGAGAGTTTTTTCAGATTTTGTTAGTTTGGTATTAAAAGGAATAAACGGTTTGCCTTGAGAAAGCAGATAAAAGATAAATTGTTTGTTATAATCTGGATATTTTTCAGGATTAGCTTGTCTTTCTGCATGATATCTCATGCTTTTTTTAAATATATGAAAACCAATGACGATAATTTCCAAATAGAG
>JAGLXK010000269.1 GCA_023132955.1 Candidatus Heimdallarchaeota archaeon | reverse complement strand
AAAGCATTAATATCTTGTGAACAGTGTCGTTGAATAAGGTTTAAAATATTTAAAATGGTTTTTTTATCGATTTAAGATGAAAAGAATTGGTATTATTATTTGTGATCGTTATAATTCTTGCAATGGAGGAAAATGTTTTAGATCTGTTAGAGAGCGAGACGGAGCTTTTAAAAAATATAGTAAAGAGGAAGTGGAAGTAGTTGGTTATTCAACTTGTGGAGGGTGTCCAGGGGGGAATATGGAATATGTTGCTTCAGGAATGAAGAATTATGGTGCGGATGTCATCCACTTTGCAACTGGTATGTTAGCTGGGTATCCACCATGTCCGTACATTGAGGTTTTCAAAAATCATATTGAGAAGAATATAGGCGTTAAGGTTGAAATAGGAACTCACCCTATGCCCACCAATTATATACTTAATCACGAAAACATTCTAGATATCCCTAGCAAATATAAAGACTATTGGGATAATCTAACAGATTCAGATAAAGCTAAAAAATATGATTCTAGTAGAAATGAGTATAACGAAGAATTAAAAATGGAATTAGAAAAACAGTAAATTAACTGTCCATGGGTTGAGAAATTCCTCTACATTTTAATAAACGATAGCTAAATGTGACAGCAAATAATAGATTATTATTTCTTCAGTCTTTTTTCTTTGATAACAATATTTTCACATTCGATTTCTGAATCATCATATGCTACAACACTAACAGAAAATGCTACAGGATTCTTCATCGGTTCTTTCATATTTCTCTTCTTTTCTGAATGCTTTGGATCTACGTCTTCTACAAAATCTATCAACTTCTTATGAAACTGTGAGTAATTTTCTTCCTCTTTTAATCGGAAAATAAGGGTTTTAATAATTCTGGTCTTTTTTGCATTTGGAGAGGATGTAGGCTCACATGTTGAAATCATTAATTGGGAAGTGAGCTGATTAAGAACTAAAGGAAGGAATTCTATTTGGGATAACCATTCCTCAAGGATGGCTAATTTTTCTTGAGATTCCGCATATTTTCTTAATTCCTTTGAAAAAGAAAATTTACTAAAGTCTACCAAAGTTTCAGAGATATAATATTCCACATTATATCGTTTATCTGTTACCTGATCATTTACTTCCCTGGTTATTATTTCAGCTTCAGTTAATTGAGCTAAACTTCGAAAAATCGTTGCTTTGCTTAGACTAATTCTTTGCCTTAGTTCTGCTGGAGTTGTTTTTCCATAAAGAGCTAAATAGGAGTAAAGAATCAAGCAGGATTCAGTGTTAATAATTTTAGTAAGCAAAGGTATTCTAGCAATTTGTTTTTCTAAGTTTAATGTGGTCATAATAAGATCTCCTAATGGCTAAATAATTGCACAGGTCTGATTAGGATAGTCAATTATCAATTCGCGGTCTTTGAATATATTGTAACCTAGAATACCATTTTCAATTATCTTATATTTAGGACCAATTATACTTTCATCTATTATAACTGCATAAATATCATCATAGGTAGTAGATGAAACAGTCAGATGATCTATAATCGCTATATGGGTTTCTTGTGCGCCATGAATACCTACAACTTTAGCAACAATATCACTTAAAGGCAGATTCATTTTCTCATTTAAATTCTTAGAAATTGTAGTTCCTCCAGCTCCAGTGTCAACTACAAAGGGAAAAGGTCCTTCTTCATTTATTAAAACTGGAATTCCAACGAGATGAGTATCTCCAATGTATTCGAACGTCTGCATCTTATCTTGACTAGTATTTGTGAATTCTTGATCATTTCTTATTAATTGCATGATTCTAGTACTATAATTAACAGAAAGTAAGTAGTTCTTTAGGGTAGTATAACCAATTACACCATCAGTAGTATGAATAACCTTTTC
>JAGLXK010000268.1 GCA_023132955.1 Candidatus Heimdallarchaeota archaeon | reverse complement strand
TATAATCTTTCATCAGAAAAAGGAAGAAATATTGAAATTACTAATAAAAAATGATATGACTATTATTGATCTTAAACACAAAACAAGTATGAATCCAGGAACGATAAAAAGACATATTCTTGATCTACTTGAATACAATTTAATTTTCATTTCCAAAGAGCAACTCAGTGAATTTGGAGTTGTTATGAAATTCTATAGAGCTGTAGCAAAGAAAGTTAAGTTCAAACTGGAATGGCCTTAGAGATTTTTTTCCATAAAAAACCAATCAAATCTAACTTCTTGGGGAACTTCAGCTTTAGGATATTCTTCAATTTCATTGAAACCCGCCGATTTATAGATTTTATGTGCAGCTTTCATAAAAGGTCCTGTATCTAGCTGTAATTTGGAATATCCGAAATTTTTTGCAGTACCTATTAATTGATTCATTATAGCCTTACCTAGACCTTTACCTCTGAAATCTGGCTTTACATACATTCTTTTGATTTCTGCAATATCAGCAGTATTTCTCTTCAATCCCCCCATTCCTGCGATTTTATCATCAAAAAAAACTATGTATATTATTCCTCTAGGTGGAACCCAAGATTCCAATTCAGGCATCAATTTCTCCACGTAGTCATCAATTGGACCTATTATATCATCAAAATTGATTTCAAAGTATTAGAGAGATTCATCGCGTATCCAATTTAGATAAGCTTTATTCATATCCACAAATTCAGCTCTGTGTAATGAAGAATTATATTTATGAAATTTGATCATCATTTTCCATTAAACTTGGTATTCTTAAATTTTTCACCTAATTTTTGTTTTTATCTCCACTCAAATAGAATTATAAATGAAAAATAGAATAGAATGTATTGTATGAAGGTATCAAAAGAAAATATAAGATTTCTCGCTTTTGAAGGAGGAGGCGGAAAAGGTGTTACCTACGTAGGAGCGCTTCAAGCTTTGGAGGAACTAGAAATTGTTTCTTATGTGAAAAAAGAGATCAATGGAGTACAAGTTTTTCGTCTTGATCCTGAAAAAATTTATGGGATTTCAGGTACCTCAGTAGGTTCAATTACTGCACTTTTAATTTCCTGTGGATATACATCAAATGAAGTAGAGGAAATCGTAAAAAGTGATTATAGTGAAAATTTATTAGATACCGTAGAATTTGATAGAATTCCAACAATCTATACAAAAGATAATCCTACAAGTGTTATTAACAATCCAGCTACAGAAAAAGATCAACTTCTAGTGGATAAGTACATGAAAGCATTTGTTGAATCTGAGAAAAAGACTTTTGGTGATTTAATAAAAATACCTGGAAAATATCTTACACAACTTAACTTTAAGTTCTTAGCTACTCTCTTCAAAGGGTATGTTTACTATGAGGCTAGAAAAACTGATGTTGAAGATATTCCTAAGCATGGAATTATTCCCTCTGTTCCTGAACTCGTACATAATAAAACAATTAAAACTGCAATGGATATGATCTTGGGTAGTCCTACAGAGAGTTTTAGTAGTTTGAGATATGAATATGGTTTCTTTTTAGCTGAAAAATTCAGGAACTTAATTGATAACTACATAGAGGTTAAATCAGGAATTAAGAATTGTACCTTCAAACAGTTTCAAGAAGAGTTCCAGATTGATTTAGTAGTCACAGGATTCGATGTTGCTGCAAATGAAACCTATTACTTTAGAAATAATGAACGGTGGAAAGATTTGTGTGTTGCAGATGCTATTCGAATGTCTATTAGCATTCCTATAATCTTCAAGCCAGTTAGCATGTGTATTGTGGATGGAGAGTTTAAGTCAGTCTTTAATAAAGAACACCCAGTGAATTATATCGTTGATGGTGGGCTAGGAAATGCCTTTCCTTTTCATGTTTTTGATGAACCTAATACTTTAGATCTTAATCCTCAAGTTTTAGGATTCTATCTAGAATTTTCCAGACCTTTTGTCGAAGGAAATACTACTTTTTTTGGTTTTTTGGAGAATATGTTCTTAGCTCTTATCAAAATGACTACAAGGGCTCAATTCAGAACGAAAGAAGAAAAAGATCAAGCCATTGAATTGGATTCTAAAGCCATCAAAGTACTTGATTTCGTGTTCGAGGAATTCCCAGAAGAGGTAATAAATGACGCACGTAAGAAAACATTAGAATATTTCAACTAAAATCATTCTTTTATTTTATTTACGTGAAGAACTTGCCATAGCTATTCTGTTTCCTTCCGAGTCGACAAAGAAAAACATAGCGATCATCCCTGTAAATTCTTCAATTTTTGTCGTATCTACACCCTTAATATTCAAATAAGCCTTGGTTTCTTTTAGGTTAGAAACATTAATTG
>JAGLXK010000267.1 GCA_023132955.1 Candidatus Heimdallarchaeota archaeon | reverse complement strand
GATTCTCCTGTTTGTATTTTGATTTTTCATGGACTATCTGCTACTCCTTTTGATATGAAACATCTAGCAGAATCGCTTTCGAAACAAGGATATGATGTATTCGTGCCAATAATACCTTATCATGGAATTTCTTTTGACCATCTTCTTGAGCTAAAAGACCCCACAGAACTTTATGAATGGGGAAAGGCATTAATTTTTCAAAAAAAACAAGAATATGATAAGCTTATTGTTCTTGGGTTCTCTTTAGGGGCAGGGATGACTTTTGTAGCTGAGACTAGTAATCCAACAGCTGATGCTTATATCGGGATAAGCACTGGCGGAATATTCTCTTGGATGTTAAGGTTGTTCTCATTTGTCTATAGGTTCATTAAAATCAAATCAATTCCTTTTTCTTTACCAAGTGACTACGACAAAACGTTGGTTGATGAAGAATATCTAGAATGGAAAATGGAAAATATGAACAAAATGCCAATGAGCATTTTGGTCCATGCAGTTCGTCATTCCAAGCATTTGAAGAAGGTAGTTAACAAACTAGTTACGCCTGTTTTAATCATTAATGGAGTCAAAGACTTGACAACTAGTAAGAAAGCTACTACTTATGTTGTTAAGAATGCTTCTTCAAAAATAAGGAAAGGATTTCTTGTGAAGGGTGGTGGTCATTTGCTCCTGAGTACTGGATTTTTTGACATTATCTTTAAAGAAATAATGACTTTCATCCATCAAGTCCTGGAAAATGACCAAAAAGAAGTTGAATATCTAGGAGAACTCTCTCTAAAATAGATGAATTTACATTTTCAACGAATTTTTCTTATTTTGTGTTAAACCTAACACAAGAATAGTTAATAATTCACAAATAGTATACTTTAGCTAAAGTACAGGGATATTAATGGCAATGTTCAGTAAAAAAATCATAGTAATTGCAAGTACTAGCTTGTGTGGTGTTCTTGCTATAACAGGTCTTTTAATTTCTTTACCTTATATTATGAATCCAAGGGAAAAAATAGATTTTCACCCAGATCCACTGCTAGATGGAACAGCATCTACTTACCAAATCAAAGAAACAGTTAGTACTTCGTTTGGTTCTTATTCTCCTCTTCATATTGATATTACACCCAATATAAAACCAACAATAATTGGTAATAACTTGGGAAATGTAGACAAACAAGGACTAGAAGTTACTCCCCAGATGAAGGAATTCTTAGAAACGTTTGGTTTTGTGATTGTTGATGAGGGATATGAAGATATCTATCACATTTATGAAGGAAAAGAAATTCCTAAGTTTATAACTACTGATTTATGCTTGCATGCTTATCATGTTCTTTATGATATTAGTTTGCGAATTTTAGAAGGAGAAAGGTTCTTCTTTGATTTCGAAACTATGTTACTAGCTCTTCGAGATGCTCAAATTGCACTTAACTCAACAGCTTCAGAAATATCTGTTCAAGAAGCATTAAACAAAAATGTTGCCTATCTTTCTGTCATGCTTTATCTTCTTAATGAGACTAATACAATTCCAGTAGAAGTTGAAGCACTAACAATTGCAGAACTTACCCTGATGAATGATAGTGTAAGAGATTATTCAGCTATATTTGGATATGAGGAAGATTATACTCAGTATAAAGTAAGGGGGCATTATACTAGAAATGAACTTCTTGGGAATTATTTCAAAGCGATGATGTATGCTGGAAGAATGAGTTTTCTTACCCAAAGTCCTCAGGGAGACCCAGAAATGGGTATCAATCATACAAGGATGGCACTTCTGCTTATTTCAAGTTTCAATGAGACAATTTCAACTTCTAATGTTTGGGAATATTGGGATCGTATTTACGAGCCAACTGTCTTTTATGTAGGTGCAAGTGATGATCTTACAGCTGAGGAATACTATCAAATATGGCAAAATAATGGTGCTCCTTCTGGTGATGCATTGTCAGAAAGAAGCTTAATTGAAGTAATAATCGAGGAGATTCAGTCTTATAGAAAACCAAAAATCAACTCTATGTTTGTTTATGATGATCAAGAAGTAGGAAACGTCACACAGGGATTCAGATTTATGGGTCAACGATTTATTCCTGATTCTTATATTTTCCAACAACTTGTCCATGATGAAGTATATAACAGATTTATGCCTACCGGATTAGATGTTTTTTCTGTTTTTGGAAGCCCAAGAGCTGATTATTTTATGGAAAATGAAAATCAGCTTTATCCTGGATATGATGAACAAATAAGCAAACTCAGACAGGAATTTGGTAATCTTACTGATTATGATTGGACACAGAATCTTTATTGGCTGTGGTTGTTTTCACTCTTCCCACTTCTTG
Source organism: Candidatus Heimdallarchaeota archaeon (assembly GCA_023132955.1). Classification (GTDB taxonomy): domain Archaea; phylum Asgardarchaeota; class Heimdallarchaeia; order Heimdallarchaeales; family Heimdallarchaeaceae; genus UBA460. The sequence continues at coordinate 8,167 of JAGLXK010000267.1, read as the reverse complement.
ATCCAGCATCCGAAGGATATCCTGGATTTATGCTTAGTGATGCATGGACTGACAAATCCTTAATGACAGCTTCAAGCTCTTGGGCAGAATTAAGACATGATACAATTCTTTATGCTAAGCAATCTTATACTGTAGAAGCAGTAAGTATTCCAAAGACATATCCTGGTTATGTTGAGCCCTATCCTGAAGTTTATGCGAGACTTGCTAGTTTGGTAAGACTGATGATAAATGGATTAAGTGAAAGAGGTTTACTCCTTGAAAGTTTTGCTCTCAAACTTACAGAGATAGCAGAAGTCTTTGAGAATCTACAGATGATTAGCGTCAAAGAACTAGAAAATGAACCATTAACTGATCAAGATATTGGCTATATAAATGGCGTTGCTACAATTATAGAACGTCTAGCAAGTTATGATGATCCAGAATATGAAGAATGGGTTAGTGCTGCGGATGATAGGATGGCAGTAATAGCCGATGTACATACTGACCCAAATACAGGAATGGTCTTAGAGGTGGGAACTGGAAATCCTTTTGTTATTTATGTAATCGTTCAAGATCACAGAGGAAATCTTAGATTAGCAAGAGGAGGAACCTTTTCCTACTACGAATTTGAACAACCTATGACAGAAAGATTAACCGATGAAGAATGGCAGGATATGTTAGACAATAACCCACCACCATTGCCTGAATGGATGATACTAACCATGCCTTTTGCTTGTGTGAATGCTGTTTCACATGTATCAAGGAAAGAAAACTAGTCAAAAAGTAAAAATATCAAATAATAATACTGTATACATTAGTTAATTTGGGATTTACATGTTGGTACTGAATAAAAAGATGAAGATTATTGTTGGTTCAGGCATTATCATAATTTTGATTGCAGCAAGTTTGGGAATTGTTCTCCCCATAGTTATTAATCCAAAGATGACAATAAACTGGAATCCAGATCCTCTAATTGATGAAACAGCATCCACTTATCAAATTAAGGATTCAGTTTTAACGTCCTTTGGTTCTTATAATCCACTTCACCTAAATTTCACACCTTCTATCAAACCTACTCTAATAAAAAGTAATCTAAGGAATGTTGATATGCAAGATTTGATCATCTCCTTGAACGTCAAACGATTGTTAGAAAATTATGGTTTTGCTATTGTCGATGAAGGTTTTGAAGACATCTATGAGATTTATTCTGGAACGACAATACCCAAGTTTATTACCACAGATCTATGTCTACATGCATATCATGTTCTATACGATATTAGCTTAAGAATTCTTGAAGCTGAAAGATTTTTTTCAGATTTTGAATCAATGCTGTTAGCGCTTCGTAACGCTCAAATCTCCCTAAATTCAACAGTTTCAGAAGTTTCAGTTCATGAAGCATTAAACAAAAACATAGCTTATTTATCTGTAATGCTTCATCTTCTTAATGAGACAAATACTATTCCTTCAGAAGTGGAATCTCTTACTCTTGCTGAATTGAATTTGATTAATAATAGCATGATGAACCCTTCAGCAATTTTTGGATACATGGAAGATTATACTCAATACATAGTAAGAGGTCATTATACTCGAAATGAAATTTTAGCAAATTATTTCCTAGCTATGATGTATGCTGGAAGAATGAGTTTTCTAACTCAAAGTCCCACTGGAGATCCTGTCATGGGTATCGAACAAACTAGGATGGCATTACTTCTAATCTCGAGTTTCAATGAAACAATTTCTTCTTCATCTGTTTGGGAATACTGGGATAGGCTTTATGAACCTACAGTGTTCTATGTAGGCGCTAGTGATGATCTTACAGCCGAAGAGTATTATCAGATCTGGCAGGATAATGGGGCTCCTGAAGGAGATACGCTAGCAAATGATACTACAATTGAAGGAATAGTTGAAGAGATAAAAACATATAGAAGACCAAAGATAAATTCGATGTTTGTCTATGAGGATCAAGAAGTAGAAAATGTCACACTGGGATTCAGACTTATGGGACAAAGATTCATTCCAGATTCGTATATCTTTCAACAATTAGTTCACGACAAAGTAAAGGACAGAACAATGCCAACAGGTTTGGATGTGTTTTCTGTTTTTGGTAGTCCGAGAGCGGATTATTATATGAAAAATGAAAATCTAACTTATCCTGAATATGGTGGTCAGATACTTAAACTAAGAGCAGAATTTAATAATCTAACAGATTACGATTGGACTCAAAATCTATATTGGCTTTGGTTGTACTCTTTCTTTCCATTATTAGAACCTGCTTCCGAAGGTTATCCCGGATTCATGTTGAACGATGCATGGACTAATAAGGCATTAATGACTGCAATGGGTTCGTGGGCTGAGTTAAGACATGACACGATCTTGTATGCTAAACAATCTTATACAATAGTACCTACTGGTGGACCCGCACCAAAAATTCCGAAAGGTTACATTGAACCTTATCCAGAAGTATATTCTCGTCTTGCTGCTTTAGTACGTTTAATGCAAAACGGTCTTGAATCAAGGGGTCTTCTAGCAGATAGTTTTAGTTACAAATTAGAAACAATAGCTGATGTTTTTGAAAAGTTAACTGAACTTAGTATAAAGGAATTACAAAATGAACAGCTTACAAATGATGATATTTACTATATCAATAGAGTAGCAGAATATATAGAGGAAGCTGCAAGTTATGATGATCCAGAATATGATCCTTGGACTAGTGCGGCAGATGATAGAATGGCTGTAATAGCAGATGTTCATACTAATCCTGATCCTGACTATGAAGAGGTCTTGGAAGTGGGAGTGGGTAATCCTTTTGTTATATATGTTATAAGTCAAGACCATCGAGGTAATCTTCGATTAACTAAAGGTGCAACCTTTTCCTATTATGAATTCATTCATCCTATGGAAAATAGATTAACAGATGAAGAATGGCAGGATATGCTAGACAATGACCCTCCACAATTGCCTGAATGGATACTTCTCTCAATACCTTTGGCTTGTGTAAACGCTGTTCCACATATATCAAAGAAAGAAAACTAGTCAAAAAGTAAAAATATCAAATAATAATACTGTATACAATAGATTATTTGGGATTTATCATGTTGGTACTGAATAAAAAAATGAAAATTATTGTTGGTTCAGGCATTATCACAATTTTGATCACAGCATGTTTGGGAATTGTTCTTCCAATAGTTATTAATCCAAAGATGACAACAAGCTGGAATCCAGACCCTCTAATAGCTGGGACAGCGTCTACTTACCAAATTAGAGATGCAGTTAGTACTTCGTTTGGTTCTTATTCTCCTCTTCATATTGAATTTGCTCCCAATATACAACCAACAAAAATCGGTAATAACTTGGAAAATGTAGACAAACAAGGATTAACCATTACAACTCAAATGAAAGAATTCTTAGAAATGTATGGTTTTGTGATTGTTGATGAGGGATATGAAGATATCTATCAAATTTATGATGGCGATGTTTATGATGGCGAAGAAATTCCTAAGTTTATAACAACTGATTTATGTTTACATGCTTATCATGTTCTTTATGACATTAGTTTGCGAATTTTAGAAGGGGAAAGGTTCTTCTTTGATTTTGAAACTATGTTGCTAGCTCTTCGAGATGCTCAAATTGCTCTTAATTCAACAGCTTCAGAACTGTCTGTTCAAGAAGCATTAAACAAAAATATTGCTTATCTCTCTGTCATGCTATATCTTCTTAATGAGACAAATACCGTTCCTGTAGAAGTTGAAGCATTAACAATCTCAGAACTTAGCTTGATGAATGATAGTGTCATAGAATATTCTGCTATATTTGGATATGAGGAAGATTATACTCAGTATAAAGTAAGGGGGCATTATACTAGAAATGAACTCTTGGGGAACTATTTCAAGGCAATGATGTATGCTGGAAGAATGAGTTTTCTTACACAAAGTCCTGAGGGAGACCCAGAAATGGGTATCGATCATACAAGGATGGCACTTCTACTTATTTCAAGTTTCAATGAGACAATTTCAACTTCTAATGTTTGGGAATATTGGGATCGTCTCTATGAACCAACTGTCTTTTATGTTGGTGCAAGTGATGATCTCACTGCTGAGGAATACTACCAAATATGGCAAAACAATGGTGCTCCTTCTGGCGATGCATTGTCAGATAGAATCTTAATTGAGACAATAATCGAGGAAATCCAGTCTTATAGAAAGCCAAGAATCAACTCTATGTTTGTATATGATGATCAGGAAGTTGAGAATGTGACACAAAGTTTCAGATTAATGGGTCAGCGATTTATTCCTGATTCCTATATTTTCCAACAACTTGTCCATGATAAAGTAGATTACAGATCTATGCCCACTGGATTAGATGTTTTTTCTGTTTTTGGAAGCCCGAGAGCTGACTATTTCATGGAAAATGAAAATCAGCTTTATCCAGGATATGATGATCAAATAAACAAGCTCAGAAAGGAATTTGGTAATCTTACTGATTATGATTGGACACAGAATCTTTATTGGTTATGGTTGTTTTCACTCTTCCCACTACTTGATCCCGCTACAGACGGATATCCTGGATTCATGCTTAGTGATGCATGGACTGACAAATCCCTAATGACAGCTTCAGGTTCATGGGCAGAATTAAGACATGATACAATTCTTTATGCTAAACAATCCTATACTGTACTAATAGACTTTAGTCCAAAGACATATCCTGGTTATGTTGAACCTTATCCTGAAGTTTATGCGAGACTTGCTGCTTTAGTACATTTCATGCAAAACGGTCTTGAATCAAGAGGTCTTCTCGTAGATAGTTTTAGTTACAAATTAGAAAAAATTGCTGATGTTTTTGAAAAATTAACAGAACTTAGTATAAAGGAATTACAAAATGAACAACTTACAGATGAAGATATTTACTATATCAATAGTGTAGCAGAATATATAGAGGAAGCTGCGAGTTATGATGACCCAGAATATGATCCTTGGACTAGTGCAGCAGATGATAGAATAGCAGTTATTGCAGATGTTCATACTGATCCTAATCCAGACACTGAACTTGTATTAGAAGTAGGAGTGGGTAATCCTTTTGCAATATATGTTGTAGTTCAAGATCATCAAGGTAATCTTCGATTAACCAAAGGTGCAACCTTTTCCTATTATGAATTCACTCAACCTATGGAAAACAGATTAACAGATGAGGAGTGGCAAGATATGTTGGATACTAACCCTCCAAACCTTCCTGACTGGATACTTCTCTCAATACCTTTGGCTTCTGTAAATGTTATGCCAACAATGTCTAGTAAAGAAAAATAACTCTTTTTCTTTTCTCTATTGTTTTGAAATTTTAACAAATAATATATATGATGTTTGTATGATTAAGATAATAAGTATTGTACAGGGCTATGAGGAACCTCATTTGGAGAAGAACGAACTATTGACGAAAATCCAGAGTAAAATACCTAATTTTAGAGATTTGGCTATTTTTAATCAGAGTTATATCCGTCCTAATGTTATCTATCGGTCAGCATCCCCTATAGAACATCAATCTCCAGAATTACTACAAGATTTCAAAGATTTGGGGATTGGAAGCATAATTGATTTAAGATCAGCAGTAGAAATTGGTTATGCTTCATATGATGATGACTTTGTTAATAGTTTCAATTATTATTGGGTTCATATCGATATATCTATGCCTCCAGAAGTACTTCTAAGGGAAGGAAAAACCGAATTATCATTCTACAAGCAATTCTGTTGGTATACTCTGTACTACAACAAAGCACAAATTCGAAGAATTTTCAATATTTTATCTCAAGAAGAAAATTATTCGACTATCATTCATTGTTTTGCAGGAAGAGACAGGACTGGTATAACTTCATGCTTGATATTGTTGTTACTAAATGCTCCTGAACCAAATATTATCCAAGATTATCTCGAAACTGATGAATACACTTTAAGTGAAGATATGGAGTATATTTTTGACAAAGTGGAAGAAGAAGGTGGAATAAAGAAATATCTTTTGAGTTGTGGTTTGCAGGAAGATACTTTGGAAAGAATGATAACTCAACTTCGTCCATACTGAGTATTAGAAAGATGATGAGTATAGCCATCTTATCTTCTTAGATAAGAAATAGTTGAATGTCTTCCTTAGAGTTCATGATAGATCTTCTATACTCACTCTAAGTGGATACATCACATATCCTCCTACCCCGTTCACATTCCGTTGAGGGAGTGCTTTCGGATCGCTTTTGAGTAAAATATTGAATGCAGCATTAACATCAGCATTGATGAGAAAACCTTGAGCAGATTGAAATAAACCTCGAGTTATTCGTCGCCCAACATACTTTTGTCGTTCTTGTGGGAATTCATTATCAAGAAAACTACACTTCGATGTGTAGCTCTCTGGAATGAGCTCAACTTTTATTCCTTTCTCCTCAGCTTTGTACTTTAACATGTTGATAATCTTCATGAATGGTAGTGATACAAATAATTGTGTAGTTTTCTTTTGAAAATGTAATTTCTGTTTCCACATCTTATTATAACCTATCATTATTTCATGAAGGTCTCGCTCTAGCCATAAGTTTACAAGATATCGAGTGAGTTTATGGATTGCATCCTTCAGTTTCTTTCTCCACTTTTCTCTCAATTCATAGTATGCACATCCATAATTGAGTTTATCTTTCATTTTCAATTGGTTTCTTTGCTGCTGGACATATTGTTCGCGTAATTGTGTTTGTTTTTTCAAATAATATTGTATAATTGATTTTATGCCCTTCCCTGAGTCCTTTATAACAATCGGTTGATTTCCAAGGTTATCCACAAAGGTCACAAGGTTAGTCATCCCTATATCAATAGCTCCTTTCCTTAAAGCTCTCTTTCTCATTTTGGGGAGAGTTTTCACATAAACTATTTCGATTGTATAACCTACTCTTCTAGGTATAATCCTTACTTCCTTCAATTTAGTTTGTGAAGTTAATCTGGTTTTATAATAGAATCCAACTTTTTTTGGAAAAATGAGCCATCCATTAACTATTTTTGTTTGTTTGTTAGTAAAAATAGCTACAACTTCACCATTCTTTGCTTTATAATTGGGAGGATGCGGTTTTGTAAAAAATACCTTAGGATTGGTTTCCCACTCTTTTAGTGCTAGAAAATAACCCTTCCAATTCCTGCATAGAAGCTTAAGTGTATGTTGTGAAGTGTGAACAGGAAGGACTTTATAACATTCTTCCTCTTTGAGTAAACTGTTAAGGTTGTAGTAAAAAAGGAGTTTATTTTCTTGTTCTAAAGATGCTTTTATCAGAAAGTTTGCTCGATTATAGAGATTTTTGACTTGATGACAAAGCTTACTCAGAATAGGATGATATCTTACCTCTATACATTCTACACGAGGGACTATAGCCATCAATATAATACATTAGGATTGACTATAAAAACCACAATAATATATGATCATAAGGCTGGAATTAAAAGATGGGCTCTACTTTCAAAATGACAAAGAGACAAAAAGATAATTAAATGTTCGTTGTTTATTTATTGTCGGATATGGTTTTCAAGAAGAATGATAAGACTGACTACAGACGCGACATGTCTTATGATGATGAATTGAATCTTAACGTCAAAGGACATTTTACAAGACATTCTCTTGAACTTAGGGAATTAGAAGTTCAATCTAGAGAATACCAAAGACTAGCAGAGAAACTACTGAGAGAGGGGCAAGTAACAGCTGTAAAGGAAGTTAATAGAAAAAGAGCTAAGTGTATGAAAAGAATATCTGAACTTAGGGAAATAGTTCTAAAACTTCAAGATTCATGAGTTTTTCAATAATTGGATATATTTATAATCTTCCTTGATAGATTTAGCTTTAGAATTATCTACAAGTGATAAATTATGAGTGAAAGATTTTGTACTAATTGTGGCACTAACTTAACAGGTGAAGCTGTTTTTTGCCACATGTGTGGAGCAAGTATACAAGATGTTCAAGGAGTTCCTACAGCTATGCCTATTAAGACAGATCCTCATCCTGGACCAGTTAAGAAATACGGGCCAGCTCGCCCTTATAGGCCTGTCAGACAAAGACCTAAATTCCTTGGATTTGTGTTTGGAATGATTGCGTTAATGGTAGTTCCATTCATCATCATGGGTATCTTTGGAGCAATTAATTTTACAGATATTGGAACTTTAGACTTTGAAGTTAACTCATT
>JAGLXK010000266.1 GCA_023132955.1 Candidatus Heimdallarchaeota archaeon | reverse complement strand
TTCCGTAATCAATTTTACTCATAGTTCTTTCGATAAGATTAAGCTCTTCACTGTGAGAGAGTCCATCTTCGAGAACCAATATGCTGTTCCTCATTACTTTGGATAAGATGTAACTGATTTTTTCTTCAGATGACAGATCATCAGTTTCAGAAAAAGGTATAAAATCTACTCTATACTTCATTCTCTTCACCTTACCTTCCTAGCCAATTCGGCTATTTTATCATATAATTGTTCTATACCATAACCCTGTAGCGCAGATACGGGGATAACATGATACTCGCTGAACGCATCTTTAACTTCGCGAATGTCAACATCAGGTAAATCAATCTTATTTGGAACTAGTATGAAAGGCTTCTTTTGGTGCTCCAAATTACCTATAATGGTAAAGTTTACCTGATCAAACGGTGATTTTGCTGCATCTATTATTACTAGTGCGACATCCACGTTTTCAAGGAATTTTATTGCTTCCACTATTCCTCTTGTTGCTTCCTTAGCTCTTTGCATTGCTTCTCCAGCTGTAAGTCCATATTTCATGAACTCCTTTGGATTTACTGAGGATGCTATACCGGGCATATCGATTAATGTAAGATCCAAGGTTGTTCCTTTGGAAGAGAAGTTAACCTTCTCAAGCTTTTGAATTGTTCTTGTTTCGTGTGGAATTTCACTTACAATCCCAACTTCTTGGTCAGCCCAATCCACACCAATTTTGTTTGCGAGAGTGGTTTTACCAGCATTTACTTCACCGTAGAACCCCAAATTAATTGATTTTGGCTTTGATTTTAGCCATAATCTCCATGACAATTATTTCACCTGAACAAGCTTACTCTCTTGTTAACTTAAAAAGAAATATTATGGACATCACACGGTCGTATTACGATTGCAAATTGATATATAACAATCTTTAGAAATTAGTGGGTAAAATGGTCATCTAATAAGGTTTATTAAGCCTAAAAAAAAGAAACTCGAAACAAGGATTTCCTAATTTAGGTCGTGATTTAAATTTTCATTATGGGCGCTAGTCTAAAAGTGTGGTTAAAATTACTCTGGGAAAATAGATTCAACATCAGTTGGAAGCATATTCCAAGAACTCTTGCAATAACATTAGTTACAGCTTTATTTACTCCTCTAACCATCTATGAACATATACGATTCAATCGAAAAGTCAGAAAAACAGAAATCAAGGAAGACCCCATATTCATAATCGGTCATTGGCGGACAGGAACAACACATTTACAAAATCTACTACTTCTTGATGAAAAATATGGTTATCTAGATTTAGTTGAAGCTACATTTCCTCATCTAATGCTTGGTAGTTTCAAGTTTATTTCATTACTAATAAAACCACTTATTCCTAAAACTAGACCAATGGACAATATGTCTATGGATGCAGCCACACCTCAAGAGCATGATTTTCCTATGGTTGATCTTTGCTTGCTTTCTCCACAAACTGGTTTGTTTTTTCCAAGTAACAGAGAACGATATCTTAAGTACGGTACTTTCGAGAAAGCGACTGAAACTGAAATTAATAAATGGAAAGAAACCTTCTTGTTTTATCTACAAAAACTAACATTAAAAGAAGGAGGAAAACAGCTTTTACTCAAAAATCCTCTGGATACTCATAGAATTAAGCTTATCTTAGAAATCTTTCCTAATGCAAAATTTATCAATATTTACAGAAATCCATACAAAGTCTTCTTTTCAACCGTTAAGCTCCATAAAACTAATACTCACTTGTTCTGGTTACAAAAACCAGAATATAAACTGGAAGATTTTATTTTCGATTTATATTTAGAGATGTATGAAAAATACTATAAGGACTTTGATTCTATTCCAAAAGAACAGCTAATAGAAGTTAAATATGAAAATCTAATTTCAAACCCAATGGAAGAATTAGTAAAAATATATGATCAAATCAACTTGGGAGATTTTGAACTATTAAGAGATAAAATTCAAATTTATTTGGATTCTCTAACTGGTTATGAAGTAGGGAATTACAAAATTTCGAAGAAAGATAAAGAACTCATCTACTCAAAATGGTATGAAACAATCGATCGATGGGGTTATGAGAAACCTTAGAAAAGATAAAGAGAAAAAGACTTCATAAACACACGATGTCTTTTGGTGTATTTGAAATCCTTATTACTCCATCCTTTATCACAATACAATCATCTTCTAGACGTATTCCAAATTCACCAGTAAAGTATAAACCTGGTTCTACAGTAATTACTGAGTTTTCTAGTAAGTTTTGAGCTGGTCTCTCGGGATAGGACTTTCTAATGCCTACGCCGATATCATGTGTCTCAATACCAATTGGATGTCCTGTTGAATGAATGTATAACTTTTCATGATCATAACCAAATTCTTCAAATTTGTCTCTTACAGCTAGTTCAACGATATCTGAAGGAATTCCTGCTTTGATTTTAGTATAAGCTGCTTCCTTTGCTTCATGAACGGCTTCATAAGCTCTAAGAACTTCTTCGTTCGGATTGCTACCTATCCAGTATGTATGAGTAATATCGGAATTGGACATATCATAAGCAACTCCATAATCGATTAGAAGAACTTGACTTTCTTTAATTTTACCAGTTCCTGCTTTATGGTGAGGTATAGCTGCATTGGGACCTGAGGCTACTATAGGTTCAAAGGCTACTCCACCTCTTTTATTACACTCAAATTCAATTATTGCTGCTAACTCTTTTTCTATCATGCCAGGTTTAATCAATGGTTCAATAACATCTTCCATCAATTCTTCTGCAAGCTTAGCTGAAATCTTATGATTTTCAATTTCTTTCTTGGTTTTGACAGCTCTTACATCATAGATAATCTCATTAGCTGAAATATAATTCAGATTTTTATTCTGATTAGTTAGAGCTTTGAATGCCCCACTTGTTAGAATATCATAATTTAGTTTCTCAAACACTTCTTTCTCTTCAACAAAATTAAGTGCAATCGTTGAGTTATCTGAAATATTATTGAATAGTTTACTTACCAATTCTGTAAATTCATTCCCTTGCTTGTAAGCTTTAATATCATAGGTTTTTTCATCTACAAGCATTTCTTCCATTCTTGATGTAATAACAGTGGGTTTTCCTGTTTTTGGAATAAGAGTAAGAGTAGCTGATGAAATCCATTTTTCATGTAAATATTTTTGATGAATATCATGAGAATGATGGCAGAAAATTATCCATCCATCAACATTATGTTTATCTAAAATCGCTTGAATTCTGTCTACTTTTTCATTCAAAATCTACACATTCCTTAATTATTTGTCTTATATTTTCTGGAATAGAATTATTTTCCATTATTTCTAACAAATCCTTAAATTTGTCTATATCTCTGTAAAAGTCCTTACTTTCTAAAATCTCATAAGATATGGCTTCTTTTTCAAAAACATCTCTAAATCTTAAGGCTGAATTCTTTCCAAAGACCAATGGAAAAGAGTTATTCTTATTGAAAGTTAATATGCTTGTTCCATTATCAGGCGTTGGACCAAGTAATATTTTTTTCTCGATTTTGTGTCTATAAAGAATTTCCTTAATTTCTTCAGATTTAATCAAAGGTAAATCAGCCATAACTATTGTTATTATATCCTCTTTTATTTCTTTGAAAGCATTAGTCAGCGATTCATTTAACTCATTTCCCTTATCTAGCAGCAAAGTAAATTTTCCTGAAAAACTAAGATTATTTTTCTTTGTTAATATATATAAGTGAACATCTGTTTCAATCATAGATACCTCATTTATAAGATTCTGAGTCATATAATAGAGAAGTTTGTCAACAGAAGTTTCCTTTAGATCAGACCTTAATCTGCTCTTATCACTCGCTGTTCCTCTATAAGGAATTATTATTGCTTCCATGGTTTTTCTGTCCTGTATAATCTTTAACTAATCTTTGAATAAACTTTGGATCTCGAATCAATGGTCTAGCAACAGATACCGCTTTTGCTCCAGCTTCAAACATTGTCTTAATGTCGCTTATAGTTTGAACAGAGTTATTTCCAATAATTGGTATATCAGTTGAATTAGCGAGATTATGAATTAATTTAATATTAGCTCTGTTGTGTCCTGGTAACATAGCATCAGAATGAATGAAACTAATTGAAAATTCATCTAAAATTCCTACAAATTTTTGATACTCATTAACTAAATATCCTCGAATTTTTATTCCTAAAGGAAATGTAGGAAGTATTGCTCTTATCTTATAAAGTAAGAGTTCCAACCCTTCTAGGTTTATAAGTAAACTCTGTCCCCCATTGGTATTGATAATTTCTTTTTGACGACAATGAGCATTTATTTCTATAAAATCAACAAATTCAGTAAATTTTTTTAACCACATTTTAGCTAGATTATCAACTTTAGAAAATCTTATGTTAACATTTATGGATTGATGTTTGTTTAGTTTTTCAAGATCTAAATTTTTCCTGCACCACAGTCTAGCATTCTTTTGTTTTGTTGGAAGAACAAACTCCTTTCTCCCTCTTTCAATCATTTTAATTGTAGCTTTATGAGATTCATAATCTATGGAAAATCCTCCTAAAGTTACCATACCTGCACCATATCTCAGAATTTCTTGGCAAAAATTTCTATTTGAAATACCAGCTAAGGCAGATTGAACAATTGGTGGTTTAAATTTAAAACCAAAATCTATCATCGGACTATCTCCTATTTAGAATGAAAGAGGAAAGTTTCTTTGGAATAGTTTCATCTCTAAAGAGAATGTTTTGTGTAAGAACTTCTAAACTTGTTTCTTTTTCAATTTCCTCTATATAATTCTTGTCTGTTTCATGAATTATAATAGTGCTACATATGTCTTTATACATTTTTGCCACACCTACAGGAGATATCTCAAAACCTTTGGTTTTCATCAACTTGCCTGTCGGTCCACTAACAGGTGCATCACCAATAATTGGACTTATAGCTATACATTTGTTTTTGTTTTTTTCAAGCGTTTTTCTAATGTGTTTAATGTCAATAATGGGTCCAATGCTGGTGATTGGGTTACTAGGACCAATTATTATTAATTCTGAAATATCCAATTCATTTAGAGCTAAGTTTGGAACTATTGCTTTTTCAAGATCTTTAACATATATATCTTTAATTTCGATTTCTCCTTTGTTTTTCACCCAAAATTCTTGGAAGTGAATGTTCCTATCATCCTTAGTAATAATACGCGTTTCAATATGATTTTCTGAACTTGGAAAAATCCTTGCTCTAATGCCTAGTTTCTCTCTCAAATTATCAATTATTACAGATTGATTTACTCCCTTTTGCATTTCATTTGTCCGAAAAACATGCATCCCTAAGTCTTTGTCTCCTAACTGGAACCAAGTGTTTACACCATACCTTTTTAGGAAGTCTAGAGTGTTGTAAGTTTCATTTATTACACCCCAGTATTTTTCTGTATCTAATAGGTTGCTGAAGAGATAAAGAATTGTATCAATATCTGGAGAAACATAGTAACCATACACCCAGAAGTTGTCTGCAGAATTGGCAATTATAGATATTTGTTCTTCCGGAATATTACTTCTAAAACCTTGAATTAGTTTTGGGGTTCCTGTTCCTCCAGATAGGAAAGTTATCATTTTGAACCCTCATGATTTT
>JAGLXK010000265.1 GCA_023132955.1 Candidatus Heimdallarchaeota archaeon | reverse complement strand
ATAAACCAAATCTGTTCATAAATCTGTTCTGTCAAAAGAACAAGAAAGAAGAAGTGTTGAGAATGTATCAGAAGGGAGAAGAAAAGAGTATCTATAAGGAAGAGAGAGTGTTGAGAGAAACAATAACACATTCAGCAGTTTTCACTTTTAAGAAACATCTGATTCATCTAGGAATATTATCAACAGTAAATATACTTCACTCTGGAAAATTGAGCGAGTATAAACCAGAAGAGGATATATGGAAATTGAACAAATAGAACTTCAGGAATTCTTGAGTTTATTGTTCAAAATAATGAGCGTTTTTATTATGAGCTCTGATCTTTGCAATGCAAGAATATTTCTACTCGAATTCAATTCACTTTGAATCAAAATATAATATTGCGCGTTATTTGTTTTAGTTTCTCCATCTTTTTGTTTCTTATTAGTTCTAGAATTTCTTTAATATCTAAACCAATAGCTTTCAATTTAGCTTTTTCTTCTCTCAGTATTGATTGAATATAATTCCTTACTGATGAAGATTTTAAGAGTTTGAACACGAATACCATGTTCCCTGTGTATTTCAATCCTTTTGATCTGTCAGGATACTCTGAAAGTTCCCAATAGATAGGATGTCCTCTTCTTGCGAATCCACCAAAGATAGACCCTGCTGTAGGATTTTGTCCAAGATAGTACTTATCTTCTATTTGAAAGATTGGTATTCCTGTGGCTTTATTTGCTCCTGAATACCATCCGACAAATTCGGCAAGTTCTCCATCATGGAAAAGTATTTGACGCTTTCTTATTTGTCCCATTTCAGCACTCTCCTTTCGGTCTATGACCACTTGTTATCGTATCGAGAAGAGTCATTATAAGTTCAACGGGATTATCAGAATCCTTCATTTTCATCTTCGTATTGAAGATGTCACATTCGTCTTTAGCTTCACAATTCTCACAGTCTAACGGACTATGATCTCCTTTTTTGGAGCGACTTTTGGTCATTTCCTTTGCATATCCAAGAGCTTGACTTGCAAGGTCTACTATCTCATCAAGTGCTTCCAATCTGGTCATGCTCATAGCGAGTAATTGAGAGATTTCCATAATGGAACCACCCATCATTACCTTGTTGGTTCCATTCTTACTGCCGGGATTTCCTGTGAGGATGAGAAAGTGATGATCGTTCATGATAGAATCAGTAAGTTCATCAATAACTTTTTTCTTCCTTTCCAGAATCTCTTCAGCAGTCATTTCATTTTTATGTTCTAT
>JAGLXK010000264.1 GCA_023132955.1 Candidatus Heimdallarchaeota archaeon | reverse complement strand
TTTATTGGGATGTCAATTGTTCTTAATATACGATAGTTCTGTTCAAATTCAATTTTGATGTTACTGTCTAAATCCTTCGACCATTTGGTAGGAGTGATAAAGAATTCAACCACAATTTCCTCCAATTCAGGATGAAAATAAACAGTTCTTTGTTGTGGTGCCAAGGATGCAACATGACCAATTGCAATAGGTCTAACAATCAATGCACCCTTCTCTAACCCATGTATTCTTGTGGTAGCTTCAATGATCTTTTCACCTAATCTAGTCACATTCATTGAGAAGTACTCTGCAGATTCTTTGTCAACAGTTATCTCCTCAATTACTACTTTGTCATCATACTGTTCATCTCTGATCAAAGTTATCTTAAGACGAAATACTTCATCTAAACACATATTCTTTGGAATCATTATTGATAAATCCCTAGAAAACCCTTCAAATACTTCTTTTTCAGCTGCTTCCCCAAGAGTGTCTCCATCAACCATTTTTGCTGTTTCTTCTCGTTCACCTAGCATTTCAACTTCGTCTTCTTCTTTTAGCATATCGACTTCTTCTGCTTCATCATCATATTTAGGTGCGTGTTCTCTACCAGCTAATGTGACTCTATCAGCCATCTCTTCATAGTATTCTTCATCCTTAACAAGTTCAACGTCTTCCATCCTCTTCGAACTAGAAGGAAGAGTAGAGGGTAGGCTTTTTCTAGCTCTTTTCGATTTTTCCTTTCTTTTCATTTTTCTGCTATCGATTTCCTCAGAATCCGCAAAAGCAGCTAAAGCTTTATCTCTTATAGGTCTCCTTGGTAACAGTGTTTTTCTATCTTTTAAACTGAAAAACCTATCACTAAAATCGATCTTTTTTGCAGTAATTCCAATTACTATTGCAAACAAAGCTGTTACAATAAAAATTATACCTAACAAATAAAATGTTGGTCCCCAATTGAATGCCATAAACTATCAATAACGCTTGTTTTAATTAAACTTTATGTAGAAAATCAAAACCTGCAAAACCAGTTTTGTCGGATGTTTTACCCGCGTCATACATTAGTATATAAAAAAGATTTGGCGTCCATAAACTAGGTCTAATGTATGAAGATGAGAAATGAAAAAGAAACAGTTTTCATTAATCAATTTGGGGTTCGTTTCAGAAGATGTGAAGTCTCAGAATGCATTTATTGTGTTGATAAATATGAGGTTTCAACTGGTGGAATAATGTCTAATAAAAAAGGAACACCTTATTTCAAAGGTAATGTTTGTAATTGCTCTCTTGACGATCAAACTAGTCTTAGGGAGGCAGCTAAAGTTCAATGTTATCCAGTTGACGATAGAATTCAAAGCGATCAAAGCAATCTGGAATTTATACACAAATTAAGAGCACATTAAACAGAAATAATGTTGATGTTTCTAAAAAAACTATACCTATTTTCAAAAAGTATATGTTGAGATTTAGAAAAAGCTAGTATTCTTAAGATAGAATTCTGAATCAGAATGGATTAAGCAAAATCAGATGGTTATGTAGCAAATTTTATATTAACAAGGGACTATTTTGCAAATCTATGAAAAGAATTCATTTAATTGAAAGAGATAT
>JAGLXK010000263.1 GCA_023132955.1 Candidatus Heimdallarchaeota archaeon | reverse complement strand
AATTTTTCGAAAATTGGAGTAACTACTTTTAGAATTCTTCTACTTTGTGAAAAGGATTCAGGACATTGATTTATAGAAGTTGTAACTGCATTATCTCTAGCAATATACTGTGTGTTTTCAGTAACCATTTCTCCTTTTTTGTTTATTATGATTTCAGAGTTATCATTAATTACTTTAACATCATTTTCAACTGCTAACTTAAGAAAAGTAGTAAACAGCTCATATGGATTTGAACAAGTGTAAGAATTATAGATTTCTGTGAGGTAAATTTCTTCAGTTGTATTTATGAAGGGATAATAATTTTCTATTTCTTCAAGCGATAGATTAGCATGTCTTATGTTTGTGTCTGACAGCTTTTTTCTATGTTCGATCATCTGTTCAAAAGAGTCTTTATCTCTGTATAGAACAAGATATGGATTCTGATAAAGTTCAAAGTAGGATGCTGTTGAGTGAAGATCTACAATTATTTCCTTGGTTCTATTGAATACTTTTTCCATTAATAGACTTGGAAGCTTAAATATGGGGGAAATACTTCCAGAAGTGTAAATGGGGGAACCAATATTTTCCCTTTTATGCAAAACTAGATTTATGGATTTATCATGTTTCATTGTTGAAAGGTAATAGGATAAAATAGCTGCTGTTAACCCTTCTCCTTCTATTAGTATATCACTTTGAATTATTTCATCCATATACTACAATTGAGGAATAGATATTTAAACCTTAAATATTTGAAGAAAATATGGCACACGATATTAAATTAAAAGTAATCAAGCAGGAAGGAACTTGTGCTGCTGGACAGAAAGTAGGAGATGAAATTCTCATTAGTTTTGATAAAAATGAGATTAAGGGAAAAATATGTCTCCATGCGTTGTATTCAGTTTTACCAAAAGTATATGCTATGGCATATGGAGCAAAATTTCCTTGGTTAGACGATGATGATGTTTCAACCCATGCCTGTCCTGATCCTTGGAACCCTCTCGTTTACGAAATTAAAAGATTAAGGGAGTAGTTCTACCCCATTAGAATTATAGCTACAATCTTATCTACAATAAAAACTAGTAGAAAAGCTAAAAATACCAAAAGCAAAATTTCTTTGGTAGTATATGCCCATTTAGGTTTTTGATTAAACAATATTGCGATTGCTAGAAAAATAGTTACAGCTGCAACAATGCAGCCTATAATAATACTAGGTAAATATAATTGATTAAGAACTACTCCTCCGTAGATTAGAGCAACTAAACCTCCTCCTATCAAACCCAAGAGAAAAAGAAATGCTATTTTTGCAGTTTTCTGTTTTCCATATTTAACCGCTAAAGTTCTTACTCCCGCTTCCCTATCTCCTTCGATATCAGGTAGACCTTTGATAATCTCTCTACCAACATTTCCTGAAGCTGCACATGCTCCTACAACAACGGGGATCCAAGCAAAAGTTGTCCCATAAATTAGAAAAGTATGCACTGATCCATACACGAAAAGAGCTAATACAGTAATTCCGATTGTAACATTTCCCCAGAAACCCATTTTTTTTAGTTTGAAATCATATAAATCAAGTAATCCTCCAAAAATGATCGCTGTAGCAACACTTAATCCGTAGAGATTATAGAGAATATCAAGAGTTAAAGCAACTGCAAGAGCTAAACTTGCAACCATAATTCCATATATCCATGCTGTTCTTACAGAAATTTTTCCTGAAGGTAAAGGTCTATGAGGGGCATTTACTGCATCTTCCTCTCTATCTGCTATGTCATTGAAAATCATTGCTTGTGATGATACTAACATAGCAGCAATAACAACTAGTACAATAGGTAATGGGTCTATAATAATCCCACTCTGATAGGACAATACAACACCAAAAGCAGCAGCTACTCCTGCAACTACCCCATTAACTAATCTTAGAATTGTAATATATGAAAGAATGATTTCTTTCTTTGTAAATTGACTCGAAGCCATATCAATAGAAAGAAGAAAGTTGGATTTAAAACTTACTATGAATTATTTATTCATCTACTAGATTTATCTTAATCTTCAAGGATTTTATTGGCTCAACTTCCATCCCCTTTAGAGTCTCAGCAAGTGCAATATTAATTTTTGTAAATATTTTTGTTAAGTATTGATTTAAGGGAACCTTTTCATCATTGATTTCTAGAATAACACTACTTTTCATTATTATCACTAAAAATAAGAAAAAAAGGGAGTTATGTAAAGGTTTACTTTAGTTTAATTGTTGGATTGGGGTCATCCTTTCCATGCATTTCTATTTCTACAAGTCCTGCAGACTCTAACATCTGTACATATCTTAAGATTGCATGTGTTGAAGATCCTGTTGACATAGCTAGTCGTTTTAGTTCAATAACTTTAAATTTCTCTAGAGTTGATAACCAGCTATAAGATGGATCTTTTTCTGCTATGATTCGAAATCTTCTCAGGGCTTCTTCTTTATCCCTTAGTTCAGTTTTAATTTGTTCCAATCTTGAAGAATCTGATAATAATTCGTTGTATTTATTCTCAATTGTTGCCTTCTCATCTTTTACTTCTTCAAACTGAGCTTCAATTTCTGATTTAGCGCTTTCCATCTCTGAAACGCTTTCTCTCAGTTTGTCAATTGTATGTTGTTTGTCTTGATAATCTTCTGATTTTTCATTCAATTCTCTTTGAGCATTAGCTAAATCAGTTTCATTCTTCATGAAATCATTTTTTAGTTCTTGAACCTCATTTGTCAAATTCTCTTTTTCTTGTTTGATTTGAGTATTTTCTTCCTTCAGAGTATTCAATTCATCCTCTAGATTAGATTTTATTGATTCAATGTCAGCTAGTTCAGCTGCCTTTTCCTTAAGATTATCTAATTCTTGTTGTAAGGCGTTGCTCTTCTCCGAGAGTTCACTATTGCCAGTTTCTAACTCTTCAATTTTGGTTTGCAAGTTTTGTATTTTATTTTCTAGCTCTGTGATTTTTATCGCATCACTGACTGAAATACTTTCATTTTCTTCTGCCAAATTACTCACCAATAAGTATAGAAATTATGTTCTTTCTAACAAACAGATTTGATTTCATGTTATTAAAAGATTCTGAATGTGTTAAGTGGAATCTTCAGGGTCAATTATACCCTCAGCTGAGATGCTGAAAACTGTTTCGATCTCTGGGATATGAGGACTATCAATTACTCGAGCAATCCTTTTGTCACCTTTTCCTTTTCTTAAGAAAATTCGAGTAGTACATGAATGAGCTACAATATGTCCTCCTATTGGAAAGGTAGTTTCCCCGTAAAGAACATCTGGTTTTGATAATACTTGATTAGTAGCTACAACTGCTACATCATATACTTCAGCTAATCTGAGGAGTTGATGTAAGTATTTGTTGAGTTTTTGTTGTCTCTCAAGTAGAGAACCTCTCCCCGCGTATTCTGCTCTGAAATGGCTGGTTAAGGAATCTATAATCAACAGTTTTACATTTTTTTCTCTAATAAGTTTCGGGCTTTCAAGAACCAAAACCATTTGATGATCAGAGTTGTATGCTCTTCCAACATGAATGCGGCTTAGCACTTCTTCAGCTGGAGCGTCAAAACGTTCACAGATTTGCATTATTCTCTCAGGTCTGAAAGTTCCCTCAGTGTCAACATAAATAACACCCGATTCAAGTCCACCCAATTTTTTATCCATTGCTGTCATGACGCATAGTTGAAAACAAATTTGTGTTTTTCCTGTTCTAAATTCACCAGAGATTTCTGTCAAAGAACTTGTTTCAATTCCGCCTGCTAATAGACTATCTAGAGCTTTGCTTCCAGTAGATATTTTTACTAATTCTTTTCTTACTTTGAGCAATTCTTTTGCATTTCTGAAACCTATTCCTACTTGACTTCTAGCTGCAGTAATTAATCTCTTGGCAGTTTGTTCCCCAATCTCGCAATGTTCAACAAGTTCTATTGGTGATGCGTGAGCAACAGCTGCTAATGTAATATAACCCGCGGACATTAGTTTATCAGCAACGGCTGGACCAATACCAGGTATTCGATTTACAGCAACATCACTGAGGTCTTTATCTTCCTTCTGAGCTACTTTGGGTCTTTGTTTAGGGAGTATTTCCTCAATCCAATCCTCAGGCTCTTTTTTTACCTTTTTTTCTGGAGTCTTGCTAACTGGAGGTTTTTTTTGAGGAGTCTTTTTTGTTTTTGTTGTTTTAGGTGGTTCTTCTTTCTTTGACATGGTTTCACTTTCTCTTTTACTGATAGAATATCCAGATTTATCTATACAAGAAATGCTTTTTTTCAGTTCATGATTTGATTTTGTCATATTAGCATATTAACATTTTCTTTCTTAGAGTATCATTTCTTGTAAGCTCACTCTAAGTGGGTAAACCACGTACCCTCCTACCCCGCCCACACTCCTTGGGGGAAGTGCTTGCGGATCGCCTTTGAGTAAAATATTGAATGCAGCATTGACATCAGCATTGATCAGCACACCTGTAGCAGAGCGGAACAGCCCTCGTTTCACCCGTTTTCCCAAGTAAAAAGAATGTTTTGTTGGCAACTCATTATCGAGGAAACTACATTTAGATGTATAGCTTTCTTCGACTAACTCAACTTGTATATCTTTCTCCTCGGCTTTATACTTAAGAGCTGTAAGGAGTTTGTCGAAAGGAACGATTACAAACAACTGTGTAGTTTTCTTCCTTAATCTCAGTTGTTGTTTCCACAGAGGATTATAGCCTATGTAAATAGTGTGGAGTCCTCTATCGTCCCACAATTCAACTAGGAATCTACTGACTTTATGTACCCAATCTTTAGTTTTCCATCTCCATTGTCGACGGAGATGAAGAAACTTTGTACCATAAATTAACTTATTTTTGTGCTTTAAGTGCGCTCTTTGCTGTTTTGCATATTGTTGCTGAATTCGTTTTACTTCTTTAAGATAATACTGTGTTACTGACTTTATTCCCTTTCCCTCGTCCTTGATGACAATCGGTTGTGAACCGATGTTATCCACGAAAGTGACGAGGTTGGTCAACCCCAAATCGATGGCGCCTTTTCTAGGTGGTAACTTCTTCTTTGGTTTGGGAAGAAACTTGAAGTGAACAATTTCAATAGTGTATCCCACTCCTCGAGGAACGATTCGCACTTCCCGTAAGTCATTGTGTGCTGTTAATCTTGTCTTGAAAGTGAAATTCACTTTCTTTGGTAATCGTAACCACCCATTAACTATCTTCGCTTGTTGATTGCTGATGATAGCTACAGTTTCAGCTTTAGGTCGTTTAAAGTGTGGAGAACGAGGTTTGCTCAAAAACTTCTTAGGATGTCTTTTCCACCCTTTCATCGCTTGGAAATAGGCTTTCCAGTTGCGAGTAAGGAGTTTGAGAGTATGTTGAGCGGTATGAGCAGGTAAGATTTTGTAGCATTCTTCTCCTTTTATTGCTCGATCAAGGTCAAAGTAGGAAGGAATCCTTCCCCTAGTTTTCCTCTGTTCTTTTATCAGGAAATTTGCTCGATTATAGAGGTTCTTAGTCTGATGGCAAAGCCTACTTAACTCTTTATTTGTTTTGACTTCTATTAATTCTGTTCGTAAGACTTTGACCATCATTAGTTTATCTAGCTTTGCTTATATAAACTCAGAAAAAAGATATTATGACTCCATGACAAAAATGATTCATAAACTTAATGGACATTTGAACTAAAATCTCTTAGTCTTTGATATTCTCATTTTGATACTTTCCAGAGTACCCTTTTGTTGTCTTTGCTTTAGTCTCAAAAAAAATTATTTGTGCAATCCTTGCA
This sequence comes from Candidatus Heimdallarchaeota archaeon, assembly GCA_023132955.1. Taxonomy (GTDB): domain Archaea; phylum Asgardarchaeota; class Heimdallarchaeia; order Heimdallarchaeales; family Heimdallarchaeaceae; genus UBA460. Next base: position 570 of record JAGLXK010000263.1, on the reverse strand, counting down.
TTTTGATGGAGCGTGATATTAGCATATACAAGAAATAATCCTACTCCTCTTCCTTTATATCCTGGGTCCCATACAGCTGAACATACTGTAGCTCCACATCTCATTAGACTTGATCTAGGTAGAACCATTCCAATTGCATTAAGTGGTACTTCTACTACTTCATTATACTTAACAAGATATCCACCTGGTTTAATTTCCCATTTTCCATCAACTGGTGGGATAGTCTTATGTTCTGGAATATTTCGTTTTGTATTATCAAAGTCGACTATTCCTCCATCTTGTAATTCTATTAGTTCTTTGATGGATAAATCAAAACCTGCAATTTGGGATTGAGTATTGGAATCAATATACTCTTTGATAATTGTATCTGAAAAAGGAGGTAGAAATACCATATCTCTTAATTCTTTGTCTCATTTTTAACCTTTTACTATGCTTGAAACATCCTTGAAACAAGTTTCTTTCTGCAGTTTGGGCATTGAGGTTTTACTTTAATCCATTCTACTATATGAGCATAATGTGATGGAATTTCACAGAAAGGACATCTAATAAAACTCTCTCCTGCTTTAATTG
>JAGLXK010000262.1 GCA_023132955.1 Candidatus Heimdallarchaeota archaeon | reverse complement strand
GATCTAAATCATCAAATAATATTGTGAATGTCACTGTGTCAGTATGTGTAAAAACAAAGTTGTTTATCCATCTATCAGTTATCGAACCATTATTTACGATTGTTTGATCGTTTGTTGTTAAAGTCACATTTCCTGATTCTATGTAAGTAGAATAAGATAAATAATAATCGTTTTCAGGAAGAGTTAAAGTGATTTCTGCTCCTGCATCTACTATCTCTATGAAACTAACACAAATTATATCTCCGCTTGGTACAAACCAAGATGAATCACCGTAATAAATATCAATCATTTCAATTGTTTTATCAGCTGTTATGATAAATTCAAATTCTTCCATTGTTCCTGTTGGAATAAGTTCTACAAAGTCTTGTGTTGTAGCATCACTAAAGTGTAAAGTTATTTGAACACGGTCAACATTCGTTCCACTCGTCCAGATTTCTGTTTTAAATAATCTATAATTATTTGTATCAATTGCTAAGTCATCTCTTCTTGCTCCAGGTTTTGTTGCAGCTCCACCCTCATACAATCTTAACTTATATTCATCATGAACAAAAACTATATCAATCGTATCTAAACCATTAAGTTTAATATCGAATTCATCTGTGTCTTCTTCAAAGTCACAAGCATCACCATCTACCGTAAAATAATCATTGCTTTTGGTTGATACCGAATAATAACCTTCAAAAACAGTTTGTGAATTCAGGCTTATATTACCATAATTAACAGTCCAATCCGTTAGATATTGTCCTGTTTCAAAACCTACATCAGTTAAATAATCAGTTGAAAAATCTCTGATTGCCAAGAGATTCGAGCAAGTTCTTGAAGTTAAAACTTCATAATTTAATTCAACAGGAGAACTGATAGTCAAAACATTAGAAGAAACAGACCAAGAAGCAGAAGGATTAACACTTGTAACTGTCTCATCTTCCATTAAGTTAACTGTGATCTCTTTAGCGTGAGGAACAGAAGGAATAATCTTTTTATTAATCATGGTGAAAGCTGATGCATATTTGTGTTCTGAACGAATAGTGTTAACAATTTTATCTCTTTGAAAATATAACACATCAAAACGTATTTCGTGGCTATCAATGTCAGGAATTACCGATAGCGCATTGTTTTGATATACAATAGTGTTGCTTCCTGCGCTAGTAAGATAAGCAAAATTAATGTTTATGTAATTGCCAATATAAGCGTATGAAATAATACTAATTAACAAGTAACCTTGAGCATCTAACATTGCATTTGTTACGGATAAACTACCGCTTCTAGATGTTGTAGAGGATGTTTGAGCTGCTCCATCTGATATCCAAGCATGTAAATCAGTATAGTAAAGAGTACCAGAACCACCAGCATAAATTTTGAAAGAATGTCTTTGTTCTACGAGCTCAGCATCAGGATCGAATCGTTGTTCAAATTTAAGATAGTAATTATCATCAGTATACACAAGTGAATAGCCATGAATACGAGAAGCAAAAAGATTTATGTCCCAAGCAGATACAACACTATCAAAATTAATAGTCGAAGGATTAAATTCTATCTCCGTCAAAACGCTTTCTGACAAGTACCACTGATTAGGATCGACAACTGATTGTTTAGTTGCTGTTGATG
>JAGLXK010000261.1 GCA_023132955.1 Candidatus Heimdallarchaeota archaeon | reverse complement strand
CTATTTTTCCTCCTTTTTCATATACCAGTCATGATATGCTCTTTTACGTTCTCTATCTTTTCTTTCTATTTCTTCAGTAGTTTCCCCAACAATTTTCTTCTGTTCATCACGAACTGTAGTTTTAACTTTATCGAGCTCTCCTCTCTTGAAAGAAAGACCACAATCTAAACAAACCATAAAAGGAGCCTTATATTTTACTTCGCCGCCACAATCAGGGCATCTCGCCATATTTACACCTTCTGTTCAATGAATAATAGTAAATTGTCTTTTAAAAGTTAGTCTATTGTGTCAAAATAAACATTAACAAATCCACGCTTTGTAAAAAAATCATGGTGCACGCACCGGGATTCGAACTCGGGTTTCAGCCGTGGGAGGGCTGAGTCCTACCACTAGACTATGCGTGCCAGAGTTAGATAAAAACAATCTAACTTTCTTTTAATTCTTTCCATGTAATCTTTTTTAATTTACACACAAATTATGTTCTTATAAAAGAATCAACTGTTTCCAGAAAAATAAGTATTTCATCCTCAGTATTGTAAAGATGAGTCGATACTCTTACTATGTCATTGAATTTAAGTTCATACATATACAAGTGAGAACACAAAGCCCCACTTCTTATTTGTATATTTTTCATATCATCTAGAACCATAGCCAAATCGTGTGCTTCAACTTTTTCACTGCCAAATGATAAAATTGGTCCATATTCAGCTCCTTCAATTTTGTTTAACTTAATAGAAGGAATGTTTTCTAAACCAGTTCTTAGCTTAGAATGTAATTTTTTTTCATGTTCCTTAATTTTTGATAACCCAAAATTCGATAACAGTTCTAAACTATTAGTCATTGCATTTATATTGGCAACATTAATTATTCCTGTTTCAAACTTCGAACCTGAAGAATTAAGGAGATAAGAATATTCTTCAAGTGCAATTATTGAGCCACCTCCAACAATTAAAGGATCCATTTTATTATAGATTTCATTATTGGTAATCTGGAATGCTGTACCTGCAGGACCTAAAGCACCAATGCATCCTGAAGATACAACTATATCTGGTGTTTCTTTATCAAACATAATCTCTTCATGACCCACTGAATAACTAATATCTAGAATGAATGTGGCATCCACTTCTTTACAGATTTTAGCTATTTTATTCCATTCTCTCTTCACACCATTAGTAGCTGTTAAAGAAGAAAGAAGTACAATGTCTTTGGGGGAATGTATTTTTTCACTAATTTTCTCAAGAAGGGTTGTTTCATCTTCAATATTTAGATATTCAATATCTGTACCAAAAGAATTGTTCACTTTTATTGCAGGAGCTAAAATAGAATGCTCCTCTAGAATACTAGTAACAATTTTTTTTTCACCTATATTCGGTATTGAATGAAAGACACTTGTTAGAACCGTTTCTCTTGATGGAAAAAATGAAATTTGGGATGATTCTATATTGAATATTCTCGAAAGTGATTTCCTGTTTTCTTCCAGAAGACGATTGCTAGAAGATATTTCATTGTGCAC
>JAGLXK010000260.1 GCA_023132955.1 Candidatus Heimdallarchaeota archaeon | reverse complement strand
GAGTCAGGAGGTTCCTCAGCAATAAGCCGAAAGTTGCCCTTTTGCTTCGTCCATCTAGAAAATATAATCAATGCAGATAAATGTAACTGTTAAAGTGTCTAATTACTAACGGGAAATTTAGATAACCTTTAGGTTTTTACCAATTTTTTCCATGGTTTCTAAAATATAATCGATTTCCTCTTCAGTATGGGTTGCCATAACACAACATCTTAATCTTCCTTTGTCTCTAGGAACTGCAGGAAATACTATTGGTGGAACCAAAATTCCTTCCTTTTTCATTTGCTTTGCAAAGCGAAATGTTTTAACATCATCTCCAATTATAACAGGAACAATTGGTGTGTCCTTACTCTTTAATGTGTCATAACCTATTTCCTTAACGCCATTAATGAACATAGTATAGTTTTTCTGTAGGGATTTTATACGTTCTTTATCTGTTTCAATAATCTCAAGTGCTTTGAGAGCGACTGCCGCTGAAACTGGTGGAAGAGCTGCACTAAAAATAAACGCATTGGAAGTGAATTTTAAATAAGTAATCACATCCTTCTTCGCAGCAATATATCCTCCAATTGATGGAATTGCTTTGCTTAAAGTTCCCATGTAGATATCAACAGCACCAGGTTCAAGATCAAAATAGTCATCAACTCCTCTTCCATTTGGGCCCACTGTTCCGATTGAATGAGCTTCATCTACCATTGTAAAAGAATCATATTGTTTTGCTATTTCGATAATCTCAGGCATTCGAGCTATGTCTCCATCCATACTATAAACTCCATCAACAATAACTATCACACGTTTATAGTTTTCCCTATTCTCTTCTAGAACCCTCGATAAATCATCCATATCATTATGATTGAACCTTTTCCAATCTGCTTTTGAAAGTATACAACCATCATAAATACTCTGATGATCATATTTGTCAATTACAACTAAATCATCCTTCCCAAATAAGGTTGATATTACTGTCATATTTGTTACGTAACCACTGCTCAGAACTAAAGCATCTTCAGTTCTCTTAAAACTAGCAATTTTTTTCTCTAGTGAACGGTGTAAATCTGTAGTTCCTGTTAATAATCTAACTCCTCCCGCTCCAGTACCATATTTCTCTAAAGCATCATGACCTGCTTGAATTATATCTGGATGGGTTATAAGTCCTAAGTAACTATAAGAACCAAGCATTAAATATTCTTGACCATCGATAAACACTTTGCTTGAAGCAGCACTTTGGATTGGTAGCATATATGTATTTAATCCAATTCTGCTCATGTTCTTTATTCTCTTCAGTAATTCCTTCATTCTATGATTATCAGTAATGGCTGTAATTTAATTCACCTCAGAAATTTTTAAATTTCAAGCAGTATACTCTAAAACCAAACATGTCATTAATAAAATTTCACATGCAATTAGCTTCATTTATTGATTTAAAGGTTTCAAACCATATTTTTCAAAAAATAATTTTTTGTGGAGCTTAAATAGGTTTGATAGACTGAGATTGATGAAAGTAATATGTCTAGCTTTTGGGGATATACCAAAGAATCTAAGGATATTGCAAAGAAAACTATCGA
>JAGLXK010000026.1 GCA_023132955.1 Candidatus Heimdallarchaeota archaeon | reverse complement strand
GATGCAAAGGAAGCAAGTTTGAGATTTGAGAATCTTTATTATAAAATAGATAGCTATCTCACAAGTTTAGAAGCATCTAATGAACCTATTTCAGAGATGATTGAAGCAATGAGAGTAAACAATAATCCAAGAAGCACTAAAGGATGTATGGATTATTTGCGAAGTTTGACTGATCCTTCCAGAATAACATATGTTTACAGAGGAACAAGTTTGAATGGAAAACATCCATTTAATGAAGCACAATTTGAAATTTGGGCACCTGAGGAAGATACATCGATTTACTATGGAAAGTATTATCCTCCTTCAGAGAACCTATACTTCTCTAGAAAAGTTAAATCTGATGGTACAATGTCAGGAGAAATTAAGGTTGTTCCCCCACATGGTGTAGATGCAGGTGATTTCTACAATCTAGTAGAAATGCGTCAAAGAGTTTATGAGAATATGTTAACAATTGACAAAGCAAAAAATAATACAAGTGTAGTTTTTTGTTTAACATGGCGAGGAATCAGAATCTTATTCACTGGAGATGCTGAAGAAAGAAGTTGGAAGACTATGAGAGATTTCTCCGAAGATTATCATTTTCTACAACCTGTGCATTTTCTCAAAATTAGTCATCATGGTAGTAAGAATGGAACACCTGAAGAAGAAATTCTTAATGAATTCTTTCCAGAGAAACCATTCACTGATGGAATACAGAGATTTGCTCTTCTTTCGACAAGAAATTGTACATACAATCAGGTTCCCTCTGATCCTACCTTAGCTAAAATAAGAAATCGCTGTAATGTACTGTATGATTTGCGTGACAAACAACCAGGTGAGTATGAAGATATAAAATATCAAGCATAAAGGAATGATCAAAATTGGACCTTGTATTAAGGTCCTCTTCTTGGATTTTCCTCTTTCTTGGAAGAAAGGGGGATTTGCAGTATAATGAAATCATCAAAGTAATTTCTTAATATTTTCAAGTTTTGAACATACATGTCCTCCCAATAAATATCATCAAATATAAAAAGAAATTTTCTCACTATTTGAGACTGCAAAAAGGAGAGCCTATAGTAAACCTCCAGATATTAGTGTGAATATTTAGAAATGTGGAATATGAAATGATATCAGATGAAAATATAGGTTTATACGATTTTGTTGTAGTTTAATTTAGTGTAGTATAATGGCTTTATGTAATTTTTGTTTATTAATTCACCATTATTCAAATTAAAGCAACATCTTTAAATACTAAAAAAACCCTCTCTAAACGATTAAAGAGGGTGCTGAGGTGTCAAGTGAATCCAGTAAAAACTCTGAAAAAGATGAGAAAAAAAGTATCGTTGCTGCAGCTTTACATAGGTCAAGTCTAAGAGAAGAAATAGAAGATTTAGTTCCAATTGATTCAGATTTAGCGGAGAAATTATTCAATCAAGTTGAAGAAATGCAAGAAAAAGCTAAAAACAGAATTAAAGGAATCAAAGAGAAATACAAAGATTATAGAGGAATTCTTATTCGCAAAAATAAAAAAACTGGACCAATACTT
>JAGLXK010000259.1 GCA_023132955.1 Candidatus Heimdallarchaeota archaeon | reverse complement strand
ATTTCAAATGCTCTAATAACTGCGTAAGAAGTCTTATCATCAGTTTCGAATTGATCGTAATCTATATCTTTTGTAAACTGCTCAATCTTTTCGATTGAATCAAGAATATCAATTAAGAAATCAACATAAACTCTTTTTGGATTCAAACCTTGATAACCCCCTTGAGTATCTCTTTACCTATATTTGGTCTAAGTGCATTTTTCATTACAAGATCAACTTTGATATGTAACATATCACTCAGATAATTCTCTAACCTAATAAACTGAAAAAGGGTTGGAATCTCATTGAATTCAACTAGTATATCTATATCACTCGATTCCTTCTGTTCATTTCTAATATAAGAACCAAAAACACCTAAATAGTTGACTTTGAACTGTCGTTCAATATCCTTGTGGTATTTTCTTAATGTTTCCAATATCAAAATAACTTTGCTATTTTCTCTTGATTCAATCTCAGTCATACTATTCATCATTTATTATATGTCACGATATAAAAATACTTTCTCTTTATTAACTCTGAATAACAGTTATAAATAGTGAAAGAAAAGTTATCTTCTATGGGGAAAGAAGAGGAAGAACCTACTTTTGAAGAATAGCTTAAGGTTTATTTTCTTCACTTATTTTGAAAATTCTCCCCATACAGATTTCTACCTATGTTTATCCTAGAAGCATCTCTTCCTGTCAAGAAACTCGTAATCTTTCCATTCATCCATTCTAAAGATCCTATAAATCTCCCTTTCTCCCATAATTTTAATATTCCATACCATAGAAAAATCAAAGATCCACCATAAATGAATGGAAAAACAGGATTAACAGACCATCCTGGAAAGATATTATCCATGATTAGAACTTTAATACTTGTTCCTACTAATGGTTCAAAAACAAAAATTGTTAGAGTCATTATTCCGAATCTTCTGGTGAAAGTATTTGTAAAGAATTTCCTTGTTTTTCGTTCTTCTTTCCAGTAGTGTACATTATATACAAAAGTAGATATTAACAGGAAAAAACCCACCAATAAGAAATTCCACTGGATTGACAGAGTTTCATGGATTTCTTCAGCACTGGGATGACCCATAAAACCTAGTAAGATAGAACCTGCAATGATATATGCTCCACTTCCTATTCCTCCAACAAGTGTTACTTTCTTTTTATCAATATTCTGGGAAAAAGCAATACCAAACATAGCTCCGTAGAGAGCATATCCTACGTAGGGAAAGAATGGAAAAGAATCACCTATTAGTATACTTAGAAAAGCTCCTGTTGCATGTTTACCATTCACATAGGCATCCAGCCATATTGGTCTTAGGCTTTCTTTTAGTGGGTGTGTTACCATCACTATAGTTGTTGCAACAACTCCCAAAATAATCAGATTTCTTCTGGTTTTCTTATATCCTTCTTTTAATCCCAGAAGAGCTAAAGCAATTCCTGTACAAATAACACTTAAACCAATTATAAAGAGTGCTGTGGTTCTGTATAAAAGAGAATAAATATTTGGTAGTTGAAGAGAACCTGTTTGAATACTTCCCACAATTATGGCATAATTTGGAGGACCATCAGGATAAGGATACTGAGCTGTTCCAATGACTGTATGGTTAAAGACTGTACCTTGCACCTTCCCTATGATTATAATCCAAAGTCCTGTCATCAGTCCCCCAAAGAAAATTTGTTTTGGTTTATTTTTTCCGCTGTTCATCCGAGTGTTCATACTAACAGCATTTGACATACCTGAAAGTAAAGCAAAAATCCCAGCAGCTTTTCCTAAGAGCATTGCTAAACCTGCAAGTGGATTATTCAGCATTTGATTCATTTGATTCTTACTAGGTAGAGAATCCCAGTAGTAAGAGCCATGAAAGAATAACATAACCAAGATAGAGAATCCTCTCAGAAAATCTATTGTTTGTATTCTCTTCATATGTAACGTATAGGATTATAGTGAAAGATAAATAAAAATCTTCTGAGAAGATTCAGTGTACATTTTTAAGAGAAACAGCTATCCAAAAAATTGTTCTCTTAGTTATATAAACAAGAAAAAAAAAGAAAAATTGAACTAGGATTTTTTCTTCTTCCTAGTTACTAAATAACTCAAAGAAATTACAGCTGTAATGATTATTCCAACTGCTGAGAAATCTGTTCTTATGGGAGTTGGTTTTGAAGTATCATCTACTGTAAAAGTAAAGGATATCTGAACTATACCTCTTATACTATGTTGTGCTTGAATTGCAACTGTATGAAGACCATCTGGTCCTGGAACCACTATTTCATATGGAGTATCAAATGTGGTTAAAGGTTCTGCATCTATTTGATATTTTATCCAGTTTAAATCTGTTGGGTCAACATCAAAAGTAAGTACTGTATCTGAAAAAACTGTATCACCATTTGAATGCGAAGTTAGTGAGACAATTTCGCTTATTTCCACGCTGCAAGAACCATCATATATTCCATCTACCCACTTGACAACAAGGTAGTAGGTATCATCGCTTGGAACAGTAAATATGGTCGATTCATTAGCAACAACCCCTAGGATACATTCAGCTCTAATTACTGGATCACCATATTCAGTGGGATCAGTGTCCATCAAGAACAAATCAGCATCTGTAAATGTCCCAACATTAAAATCTCCATACATTCTGTAAATTCTATCAGCTTCAAGTTTAATTTGTCTTACAGCTACATGAGTTCCATATTGACGTCCTGATAGAGAAATTACTTCTGTTGTACCAACATTGATCCATTCAGTTACGGCTTGGATAGCACCTTCTACGGAGACTACACCCCAACCTTCAGTAAAATCTTTACTATTACGATTAAGAAGAGGGAGTTGCGCAATTGCGTCATCGTCACCATCATAGAGTTCGCCTCCTGTACCGATTGAACCTTCGATGTTGTAAACCTCGCTAGCACTCATGCATATGATTTGTTTTATTTTCTTTGCAGTTTCCCAAGAGTAAGTATATGATCCTTCTTCTTGTATCATAGCATCAACAACTAACTGAACTAGTCCTGCAACAAATGGGGCAGCCATGGAGGTTCCTTGAAATCCTCTGTAATTGTTACCATAGTAATCTGTTCTAGGTGGATATGCTACATCATTATTATAATTATATGCTTCATCAGCATCATTACTATCCGCAGCAATAATTGGTTGAAGAACAGCTGAACTTCCACTTGGAGCGAAACTTCCTCCAGGAGCTACTACATCTGGTCTCAGGAAAGTTTGGCTAAAATGACCATTACTACTGTAATAAGCTATCTCACTAGCTTTGTTGACTGCACCAACAGTGATAGCATCCGGACATGATCCTGGGGAATATATCCCTCCTGATGAAGTTCCATCATTACCAGCTGAAACTACACAGACTATACCTTTATGTCTAACTAGATTTGTAACAGCTGTATCAATGGTTGATTGAACCGAAGGCCAGCCTATTGACATATTTACAACAGTTACATTATATGCTTGACCATTATTGTATAACCAATTTAGAGCACTAATTAGAGAAGCAGTAGGACCTATACCCATATCATCTAGAACTTTCAAACCTACAATGTTACAGCCTGGTGCAACTCCTGTAAATGTTCCACTTCCGTCAGCGTAGGGATTTGTCCATCCTGAATTATAGATTACTTCTCCTGAGAAATAATTCCCTCCTGCTCCAGCAGAATTTCCATACATAGCACAATACCAACCGGGAGAGGATTGATAATATGCGAATGTTCCAGGAGTAGAAGAATCAGATGCACTTTGTCCTGACCATGTACCTAATGAATCACTCCAGAAACCAACATAAGTTGAACCTCCTCCTTCCCAAGCCCAATTAATTGTAACAGTCTGTGCTATTGGTAAGTAAAACCATGAATAATACCATGAATAAGAATTAGTATTATGGAGATAACCTGAGTCTTGTAGTTCAACTATAGAAGTAGTTACTGAAGCACCTTTAGAAGCTGCAATACTTGCAACATGTGTTCCATGTTCACCTTTGTCTGTTGGAGTAGCATATTCATCTCCTGGAAGTACATAATCTTCACCAACAAAATCTTGCCAAAAAACTACATTGAAATTTGAGTCTGGATGTGTGTCGTCTATCCCTGTGTCCAAGACAGCAATTGCTGTATTAGAATCTCCTGTATATCCATATCCCTGTGCTGCTTGCCACACCTTTCTTACTCCAAAATCTTCAGTTGTATCAAACATTAGACTTTGTCCTAGAGCATTTTCTTCTAGATATATTGAGGAACTTAGATCACGTATTTTCAGCAGATCTTCTGCTTTTCCTTTTACATGCATTCCATAGATTACTGAATATTCTTCGAGTATTTCTATTCCATTCTTTTCTAAAAATAACTTATCAGCCAGTGTTGCAGGACCTTCCAAAGCTAAGATGCCTTCATACACTGTTGATGGTTCACTTGCTACTAGTTTTTGCTTGAATGAATCTTGAAAATTATCTTTATCAATATCCTGAGATTGATCAACTTTTACAACACGATAATCTTGTTCTATCTCTGGTTGTTCAAGCATTGTTAAATGATTAACTGTTGAAACATCTGTAGGAATTGCTGCAACTCCTGAGAATAAAGATAGATTCAAAACAAGGAAACTAAAAACAACAAATAGTTTTATTTTCTTTTTCAAAAACAACTTTGAGACCTCTGTGTTTTTTTCTGTCATTTCATTGTGTTTTTCATTATTTATAGTTGTTGGAAGCTATTTTTCTTTCCTCAAAACTGCCTTTTGTCAGTTTCTTTTTTTTACTCTTTAATATACTGGACAGACAGAGATTAATGAAAGTAATATGATAGCTAAATTCTGGGGCGATACTAGAGAAACTGCTGAGTTAGCTAAGAAGAATCTCGAAAGACAACTCGAAAGAATTCTTCTAGAAAGAGGTTCTGTAAACTTCACTGATCTCTTTGAAGAGTTCTGGCATGGTCACCATTTGCTAAATCATTATCTTCAGATCTTTCTTAAAATTAAGGAGCTAGAAGAAGAAGGCAAGGTAATCATTGATGAAGAAAAGAATATTTCTCTTGCTAGAGTTTCTTTCTTAGATGAATATGGCCTGAAAGAGGTCACTATCTGGGATTTAGAGCATAAGAAGGAAGATATAGAGGAAAAGAAGAAGATTATTGAACGATATCAGAGAATCAACTATCTTGCTTAGTTGTTTTGAAAAGCATAGCTTTATTAGATATCATCGAGTATTTTTTTAGTGTCTGGAAAGAACACAGTTAGTTAGTCAGGGTGAAGTAATGTCCAGTGCAACTGTTTGGTTAGAGAAAAAGATGTCTGGAATCTTTTTCGGATTGTTTGTTATTTTCATAGTATCAGTCGGTTTGCAAATTTATAGTCATGTGGTTTTGTTTCCAATAATTGCTTTGGTTTATCTGGGCGAGATTACTAAAACACTTGCGTTTTTGCTCTTATTAGTGCCAATCTACCGAATCGGCGGATTCTATCCAGATGAAAAACAAACAGTAAATGCAGCGATAATTAGTTTAGTAATCACCTTAATTTTGGATAATATTTTACTCTATGCAGGTATTGGAGGGGTTAGCCTTATCGTTCTTGCGACTATTTATGGTGTTATTATGGGATGCGCATTTGTGATGGTTCATCGTTCTTTAAGCCTTCCTCCTGACGGCTATGGTAATCCATTCTTCCTGCTCTATGGTTGGCTCTTTCTTATAGCAGAAATAATCCTTATCATCGATACTTTTTTCATGTCAGGAATTGGAATTATTACTATACTAGTTGAACAATATGTGAGTATTGGATTGCTTGGGATCATGGCTTTCAAATTCTTAGCTGATGCCATAAATAGACCACTCTTACAGAAGAAAACAAAGACTTCTCAGCCTAGAAAATCAGCAGTTTATCAACGAGTTCAAAAGGAAAAAGCTAGGGATATACCCTCCGAGGAAGACGCTCAAATCACCTCTGAAAAGGTTGAAGATGAAATAATTCTTAACTACTGTACATTCTGCGGGGCCCAAAACTTCGCACATGATAAATTTTGCAAGAATTGTGGAAGAGAGATGAAATAAATAGTCTATGGTTTGGTGAATATGTCAAAGAAAAGAAAGAAGAAGGAAGTTCAGAAAAAACCTGAAGAGAGAAAACGTTTTGTTGTCGAAGATAAAAAATCCTCTTTTGAAAAATCTGCGGAAGAATTTGGTGTTGAACTTAAACAGCCTTCGAGATCTCAAGAAATACGCTACTGTAGCAGATGTGGTTACGAGAATCTCCCTACTGATGAGAAATGTTTCAATTGTAAATCGCCTTTACATTATTATACCGATGAGTTTTCAGAGCTTGAAAAACTAGAAGAAGCGAAAAAGAAGTTTGAATGATTGCTTCTTCATCTCTTTAATTGAACTTTCTCCTATGATTACATTTAAAAGTAGACCATTTTTTTTACAAATATGAATTTCAATCCAATACCAGATTTACTTCTTCTAATTACTGTAGTAATCTGTTTTGGATTCACTATTTTCTCTTTCATTAGAGCGACTAGATTAACAAGAAGTAGTGCTTATCTTTACCTAACTATAGGTTTTGTCATTGCTTTTCTTGGCTACCTGCTAACTGTGGTAACCATGTTCTTCTCAGATGCTGATAATAGAGATGGTTTAGTTCTAACTTTAATTATTATTATTAACATCTCAATAGTTGTTGCATTCCTAATAACTGTAAATTCTCTGATTTTAATTAGGGAAGACAAATTACCTATTTTTTCTCATATAGCAGGAGTTTTAGCGGGTGCATCTCTGCTTATTATTTTAAATATTGATTTGACAAACATTAGCTATAATGAAACTATACAATTTTGGATTGTAAAGTATAATATGGATTTGCTATTACCTATTGGTGTTATTTTTTCAGTAATCTTCTTTATTTATTTCCTGCTTTATCTCGCAAGGAAATTTCAAAAATTCTTGAATCACAAGAGATTTGATCACACTCTTCTTAGTATTGTTCTTATAGGTTTCTGGATGGCTCTCATCTATTTTGAGAATTTGAGAGTAATAAGACATTTTATCTTCCCTGTTGCTATATTATTTTTTGGTATATCGGTCTTTTTTGATCCTCTCAACATGCTAGTTTCAAATAAATTACCTGCTGAGATAATTCTGGTAACTGAGAATAATCACCCTATTGTTAGATATCTTGTTTCAGAGAGAAAAGTTGTAAAAAACCTAGATGAGATCAAGCTTTTTATTGCTGGAAAACGAATCATTTCTGAGAGCTTAAA
>JAGLXK010000258.1 GCA_023132955.1 Candidatus Heimdallarchaeota archaeon | reverse complement strand
GGTTGGATAACCTTCTAAGATTTAAGGAGCAAGAATATCACGATAAACTTGATAAGATGGCAACAGTTTCACAGGAAATCATATCTCTTTTAAGTGATCCAGAGTATCAATCAAAATTAATTATCAAACCAGATGAACTACTTGAAGCATACTCTTCTCTGGAAGAAATGCAACTAAAGACTAAGGATATTATTAGAAAAGGAGAGAAAGAGATATCGATTTTTACTAATGTCTTCTATTGGTATAATGATGTTAAAAAAGAAATCAAAGATGCACTAGATAAAGGAGTTAAAGTTAGAGTCATAATGAGTATAGACGATTCCAAATCAAAAGATGTTGCAAGAGATCTTCTGGATTTAGGTGCTCAAGTAAGAAGTATTAAAGAGGGAAATGTTCTAGCTCGTGGTACTTTAGTAGATGAAGAACAAGTTGTCTTTGTTATTTGGGTTTCTCCAGTTAAACATGAGAAGTATGTTTATCGTCCTCACTTCTCCTCTAACTCTGGAATCATTGAGATTTTTTCCAATAATTTCGAACATTTGTGGGTAAAAGGTAAAAAAATTTCCTTTGAATAATCTTTTTGGAAGTGAAAATTATGATCGATTTGGACGAACAAAACCGCATTATTGAAATTGATAAATCTAATCAACTTCAAGTTCTTGAGAAGTGGTCATCTCTGTTTAAAGAGGCTCGAGAGAATAGTCTAAAAATAGTTATTCCTGAGAAAATACATTGGAAAGATAAGAGCATAAAGTACAGTGAGCCTTCCAACATAGTAGTTTGTGGAATGGGGGGCTCAGCTATTGCAGGTGATTATTTATTCAGTTTATTAAAAACCGAACTCAAAATTCCAATTTTAGTTAATAGAGACTATTACTTACCTGCCTTCAGTAACAGTTCTACCTTGATTATATGTGTTAGTTATTCGGGGAACACAGAAGAAACTCTCTCTTGTTTCAAAGACGCACTTACTAAAGGTGCAATGATTATAACAATCTCTTCAGGGGGGCTTTTGGAAAAACTTTCTAAGAAGAGTAATGTACCTCACATAAAAATACGAGAGGGGATACCACCTAGAACCGGTTTACCCTTAATCTACACTTCTCTTCTAACAATATTGGAAAAATTCAAACTTATAGAAGACATGAGCAATGATTTTGAGGAAACAGAGAAAATATTGGATGAATTATCTATTGAATATTCTCTTGAAAAGAAGACGGAAGGAAATTTCGCAAAGAAGATTGCTTATGGATTATACAATAAACTGCCCCTATTTGTAGGGCATACTATCTATTCTCCTGTATCCTACAGAGCTAAATCAGAACTAAACGAAAATAGCAAAATAATGGCAATTAATGAAGAGGTTCCAGAACAGAATCATAATGGTATCGTTGCTTGGGATAATCCTAATATTGTGTTAAACAATGTAGCAGTAATCTTATTCAGGGATAGAAATGAACCAAATCCCATTAAAGTTAGAATGGAGCAATTGAAGAAAATAGTTGAACAAA
>JAGLXK010000257.1 GCA_023132955.1 Candidatus Heimdallarchaeota archaeon | reverse complement strand
GCTAAATCATAAGAACTTGAAGGCATGTTCAAAGCAATAGAAAGGATATATTTAAAGCTATTCGAACACTGAAAAATAGCTATTTTTTGCCAAATATTTTTAAGAGACTTATTTTACTCTTTGATATTCAAAATTTTAGAGATGTTAACTATGTCAACTGTTACAGCAGAGAAAAGCACAATTGAGGGGGTTGAATTAACAGGTTCAAAAGTAATGAAAAGAATAGTAACCTTAGATTTCCAGAGAGGCTTAGCCATATTTATGATGGTCTTCTTTCATTCAATGCAACATTTGTACGATTTTGGTTGGGCCACAGATGTTGAAAATCTATTGAAAATGAATTTCTTAATTGTTATTGGTATACTTCTTATGGTTTTCTTTGTAGGTTGGGCAGGATATTTTCTAATAATTTCTGCTATCGTTAATGCATTAGCTATGTCAAAACGAGCATCCAAAGGTCATAAACCAATTCAGATAGTATTAAAACAAATTCTTACTGGAGCGGGAGTATTATTTGCAGCTATGTTGACTGACGGCTTGATTGGGTATTATGGATTTTTAGGCTCAGCTATTAGGTCAGGTAATTGGAGTTACTCTAAATTCGTTCAGTTATTTGTAGGTAGATCATTTTTCATGATGGAAACTTTACATACAATTGGTTGGTGTATGATTATCAACGGAATTATTCACTATCTTCTAATTAGGAAGAATGGTTTCAAGAAAATCAAAAGAAATGTTCTTGTATATGCGATTTTAGTTCTTACAGTTATAGTTGCTAGTCCATTTATCTGGAACTGGGTTGATAATATGAACTGGGGGGGATTTTATAATCTTAATTTCTTCTCTGAAGCATCTGTTGATCAGAGATATTTTAGTAGCTTTAGATGGCCAAATGGGCTTGATCAGGCAAAAATTGGAACATTCAAGGCTAGTTTTTTTACATTACTTACGGGTGATTTAGAACCTCTTTTTCCATTCTTGGCAACATCATTTGCAGGTGCATTAATAGGAACTGTACTAGCTGACGATAAACCTCCTAAGAGACTCCCATTTTATGGAGCTATGACATCACTAGGTTTTATTTCATTGGGAGCAATTCTAATTGTGGCAGGCTTACCTTTTGATTTCACTTGGTTCCGACCAGATCTAACTTACTTCTTGATTCTAATGGGGACATGGATAGGGGTTATTTCTCTGCTTCTTTACAAAGTTGAATATAGAGGTGATCCTAAGAAGTTTGCTAACCGTAAAATAGTTAGTTTAATGCGTTTATGGGGGATAATAGCATTGTCAATTTATACTCTGCAGATATTTTCAATTCTACCAAAATGGTTCGCCAGCTTACTTCTAATAGACGTAAATCTTGTAACTGAAAGATACCCAATCCCATATGGTCAAGAAACTTATGTTTTTCTCCTCTGTTTCTACATCTTATTCACCTATCACTTGGTAGTTAAACTGTGGAGTAAAATCAATTTCAAATTCTCATTTGAATGGTTAATTATAAGATTCGCAGCTTTAGGTTCAAAACAAAGTGTTTCTCAAAGATTAAATGTTGATGCGATAATGAATAAGACTACATGGATCAATTATAAAAGAGAAGAAGTTTATCGTACATCAGCTTTAATCCTCTGCATCCTATTAGGTTTTCTCGGTTTACATAGATTCTACGTTGTCAAAAAGAAATCAGGATTTCTCTATCTTTTCACAGGAGGATTACTTTTTATTGGAGTTTTTTATGATATTTATCTGATGATTAAAGGAGAAGAGCCCTTTAGTATGAAGTGGTAACTTCCTTTACCTATTTTCTCTTTTTTTTCAATTTCATTTG
>JAGLXK010000256.1 GCA_023132955.1 Candidatus Heimdallarchaeota archaeon | reverse complement strand
AACTTCTTCTGGAAGGTTTAGATACCTCAGCATCTGCATATATAGCTTTGGCCATTATGACTTTAAGATTAAATAACATTCCATGTCGTCCCGTTATTGGCTTTGCAATTGGAGATGGAACAGCTACAGTTCGAACCCTTTCATTATCTGAAAATATTTATGCTTGGGTAGAAGCTCTTATTCCAGTTGATGATGGTGTTGGAGGACCTACCTTCAAATGGGGTCAGTTCCAAATGGGACCTTATGTTGATTTAGATACAAGTTCAATGTATTATTGTGAAAACACTCTATACTCTTCATTCAATGTAAGCATAGAAATGTTTGGAGAACCAGCTTTGTATTTACCGGTTACCAAGCAAAACATAGATGGCGAAGATGTTTATCTTACAGATTATGCGAAAACCTATACTCTTAGAGCAACAGTCAGTGATGAAACTGGCTTTGTAGAGGGATCTACAGTCAATTTTGCAACAGTAACAGTAGCTCAATTACAGACATATTCAACAAATCCTGCAGGATTATTATCTGTGGCAAACAATCTAGGTACAGCTGTTTCTGCAGTTGGAGGAGTAGCTGAACTTTATACGGAATGGAATCCTTTACAATATACCGTTTACAACCCGAGTAATCCTGGAGGAACAGCTTATGTGTTATTAGCTTATGTGACATTGCTTTCAACTAATTACACAGGATTTGTAATTATACCTACTGGATATCTGACGGGTATAAGCATAAACGCTACAAAAGATACACTTCCAAATCCAAGTCCACCTCCAGTAGGGGTGTTTGATTTATTCTTAATGCAAAAAGGAGTTCAATATCAAATTTCAACTGAATTATTTGAATTCGCCAATCTCACATCGCCTTTAGATGGGCGTTTAGTTACCTACTATATATTAGATGAAAATGAGAAAAATGATTTACTTCTTGGAACATTGGATCCTGCTACATTAAGGGTGATAGGAACCGCCTATACAAATTCAAGTGGTAATTCGAGTGTTTATACAATGCAAGGAACAACCAATGTTTTATCAACCTTAACTCCTCCTGTAACGGCTGGTGCTGCGTATTATATCGCGGCCTTATATGGACAGAATTATACTTATACAATTATGCTTTATTTCGATGGAAAATATTCAACAGTGGATTCAAGCGACTATTACCACGATCAGGGAGTTGATGGAGATAACTTCACTCCTGATGTTGATATTTATGTTTATCAAGAACCCCCTGGTGGGTCACCAAGCCCTATAACTGGTGAAAATGTTGAAATATGGTTAGTTAATCAAGCAACATATGATTCCGCAGATAAAACAGACGCTTCAACTCTAAAAGCTGAATTGGTTGCTGATAGAGATGCTACAAATCCATTAATTGAATTATACGATGCAAAAGATGTAGATAATGGAACAACTGATTTTAATGGTTTCTTTAATACAACTCTTGCTGTAGATGTTACGGATTACGGACCGAATTTCTACCGGTTGGTAGTATTTTATCTAGATACATGGAATATATCTGCGCAAATAACTATTGCATTTCCACCATCTCATATGAGTTATAGAGTCATAGGTGCAGAATCTGCTGTATCCTCGCAGATTATGATACCATATGGAATTACCAACATCGGGATACTTGAATTAGCGAATTGCGATTGTGCAGAATTTCTATCAGAAATTGGGTGCATTACCATTCTGATTAATAAGGATGTGAAATGCTGAAATGAACAGAAGAACCTTTCAAATATTGACAATTGTTTTTCTAGTAGGACTAACTAGCAGTTTGATAATTCCTGTTTATAGTGAAAAAATGATTAATAAACAAATTCAAGATCTTTCATCAGTATCAACTGGTTCTTCAGAATTACAGAAAGAATTCCCAATTGAACTTACCAAAAATGAATTTCAATTTAATCTACCTTACAGACAAAGTTATCCTGGTTATGAATCGAATCTTATTGAAAATCCTAGTGGTGCTAGAAAACCAGAAGCACAGATTTTAGAAGTTAGGTTGAAGAATTCAGACCAATTAGACTCCGATTTGGGAGATTCTCAAACAATTACACTTCCAACACCAAGTAGTCAATATATCAGAGGTACCACTATTACTGTAACTGGTGTTCTCACTTCAGGTTTGCCGGGGGACTATTGGGATGGTGAAACTGTATATCTTTACTACAATATTACTAAGGCAACATTTGAAGGGAACAAACTATTTTATGAGGGAAATCCTCAATATGAAGTGGGTTCTGCAATAACTAATAGCGCTGGTGTTTTTAGTATAGATTTAGTTACTTCAGACCTATCAATAGATTCGTTTTCCAAAGTTGGAGAAATCACATTATTGACTTGGTTCAGAGGTAGTTTAACTGATCCAAATAGATTAGAAGGAAGTCCTGGAGATGTAATAGTTGAAATTTATGGTGAGCTGGAATTTAGCATTAATCCAGTAGTTGGTAATCCTAATTTTCCTTATTCTTTTACAACACAGATTCTTTTCGATAATGGAACTGTTTTAGATCCAACAGGGACCAGTTTTGATTATATTGTTGATTGGTCAACTTATGATCCGTTTGATGATAGTGGAACTGCAGTTTTTGCATCCAATCAGCATATATATAGTGGAATAGCACCCGCAGCTGGAACTGACAGTGTAACATATGATGTGGATTATGACATAACTCAATTACCTTTCAGCTTCTTTGTAAGAATAGGTACTTTTAATCCTGCTCTTCACTTACTTGGATCTGCATTTGGAAATACAGAAGAATCAGCACTAGTCGATGCTTATTACAACACAGGAAGTGCATTAAGCAAAATACCAATGGAAATTGAAATAGGAGATACATTTGAAATACAAGCAAACTTATCTTCAAGTTCAGGTTTAGAATCTTCCAAAACGATAAATGTATTTTATTATTATGAGGGATCCAACCATACCTCTCCAAGTGATATATATACAACTAATTCTACAGGTGGAATCAAATTTAGCACATACTTGAATCCATTAACTAATGTTTCTGATATAACTCAAGGTTTTATTGTTTACCTCCAACCAGTAAGTTCAGAATTTCCTGGAGCAAGAATGATTGGAGATTCCTTAGATTCTATACTTACTGTAGACATAACCACGGTTCGTATCGCAATAGATAACATACCAGGTAATTTCTATACGATTGGATTACCGATTGATTTCAATGTAGAAATTGAAGATACTAATGGGAATTTATGTCCCTTATCACAATTTCAAATAGATTTCACAGGTGAACCCTCTGACTTCTACTTCACTACAGCTAGTGGAGATAGAGATATAATTTCTCTAGTTCCCAGTTATGCAGTTCAAGCTTCAACAGAACCTATTACTGTTACAGGATTAGATTATGATGGGGGAACATACAAATATTATGCTCCAACTTCTC
>JAGLXK010000255.1 GCA_023132955.1 Candidatus Heimdallarchaeota archaeon | reverse complement strand
GTGGTTATTTCTCTAAGAGGACTATTTAATGGGTATAAATCAACTGAATTTGCAGATCCATCTATTCTATATACAAGCTCCTCAAGGTCATCCCAATAATTTCCTTCCTTAATCTCCTTATTGTACCAGAAATTTCTTTCTCCTTTATCACAAGCTTGTTTTGACTCTTCTTCTCTTTTATAGCTATTATTAGTGAAATAGTTGTGATAAATTTCGTTATCTTCATTATTAATATTCAGATAAGCTCCGTAACCTTTGTTATTCGAAATCTCATTTGATTTTATCTGACTATTATAACATCCCCATAAAAATAACCCATATCCTCCATTTTTAATGACATTATGTTCGATTACATTAAACTCTGTTAGCATATGGGACCAACTTGATATATCTATTCCCATAACATTATTCTCAATAGTATTGTTATAAATCTTAGAATTTGCAATGCTTAAAGCAGCAATTCCATCTGAGTTATCTCTAACTAGGTTCTTACTAATGTTGGAATTTGAGGTTCCCATTATTCCAATACCCTTGAAGTTTGAATAAGAGTTATTTTCCTCAATCGAACAATTATGTGAGACACAAATGCTTATCCCTGCATCTTGATAAAAAATACTTGAACAGCAGCTATAGAATGTATTATGGAAACAATTATTTTTCCTTATGATTGTGTGATTTGAATTATAGATTGAAATCCCCATTTTGTTGTAACTGCAAGTGTTTTGCTCAATTATACTCTCTGGAGATTCTGATAATAGTATTCCTGCTGGATTACTTGTAGAAAAAGAGATTCCTCTACTACATTGATTGTTAATTATTGATAAATTGCAACAATAATTAGTAAAAATTCCATATTTAGAACCCAAACATTTGTTTTCTTTAATAACAGTGTCAATAGCAATTTCAGCTTTTATACCATATTGAAAATTCTTGCAGGCGTTTTTTTCAATAATAGAACCATCAGAAGCATTATAATGGATTCCTGCTGAAGGGTTAAGGTTTGATTTATGAATTAAAGTGTTATTAAAAATGTAAGCAGAATTATCTGCTATGTTGTTAATTATTATTGAACTATTGTAAGATTCTATCAAACAATTTCTAATTACAAAAAATTTTAATGTATTCTTAACGTTTATTCCTATTTCGTTCTCACTAGTTACATTAATGTATAGATTCTCAATGATAAACGGGTCATCAATATTCCCAGAATTGTTTAATCCAAGAGAAGTGAAATCTTCATCAGATTGGATGTTAATTGGTGGATGAGATGTTAAATTCGAGTAGTTGTTTAGACATTGATTTTTCAATTTAGCTGGGAATGGTGAAGAAGGATAATTAGTGCATATATTCCCCTTT
This sequence comes from Candidatus Heimdallarchaeota archaeon, assembly GCA_023132955.1. Lineage (GTDB taxonomy): Archaea > Asgardarchaeota > Heimdallarchaeia > Heimdallarchaeales > Heimdallarchaeaceae > UBA460. The sequence goes on along the minus strand of JAGLXK010000255.1, from coordinate 8,650 downwards.
ACAAGTGTTTTGGAAGAATTGAAGCATAGGATACTGAAAGAACTAATGCCCCCATAAAGAAATGACCATCTCAGTTCTGAATTGTTAAAGATGGGAGTCTCTAATTCATTGATGCTTTGATCTTCCTTTGCCAAATAGTGACCATCAAATGAAGAAAACGCTATATTTAAAAAAATAATACTTAGTACTAACAATGTTAATCTAATTCTCTTCATTCAACTTAATTATAAGATTTAGACACTTATAAGTGTGATTCTTCTTAGCATTTTAATCTAGGGAAACACTTTCTTAGAAAAGAATCTATTATTTGAAATCTGAGCTTTTTAAGACCCGAGTAACCAACTGAGGAAAATCTTACAACGTAAAATTAATTTTTTTGTGGTAAGATATTTTCTCATTGATTTTTCTCTGCAAAATATTTTTATAATATCAATTATACCCCCTTTCGATTCACAATGGTAATAATTATTCCTAGAACAGAAGGAACAGAGACTTGTGCTCGATGTATATTGGAAGGGATGGTCAGATTTTATCTTCTAGCGATTTTTTTTAGTGGACCTATAATTTTTGCGTGGGGTATTGGAGATTTAATATTTGGAGAAATTTCTGTAGGAGAGAGTCTTGGTAAAGTTGGTGGTGGGCTAGCTTTGACTGCATTCGCTGTCCTTTTTTTGTTCTACCAAGAAAGGAAGAAACGTAAAACTGGGGAAGAATATCTCGATACATTAAAACTTGGTTTCTTCTCTCTTGTTGGACTTGTTGAAATCATTGCTGGGCTAGCTCAAGCTTATGATGGTGCTCATGGGAGTGCACGTGTAATGCTTGTAGGTGGTGGGGCATTAACTTTACTTCCTGCAGGAATCTGGCTATTAGTAAAGATACTCAAAGACACTCCTACCCAAACTTCTGATCGTAAAACAAGTGCTCCAATAGCTCCTCCTAAGGAACCTCCTACCCAAACATACGTGGAAACAAAAACACATAATTATACTGAGACAACATTTCCTGAACCTACTGAAACTGAAATTGTAGAAGATGAATCAGCTGAAGATTTCTTCTCGCGGTTAGATAAAAAATCAGAATATGGCTGAAATTATTTTTCCATCTTCTATTCTGTATTTTTACTTTTCTCTTTCAAGATTAATAGAAACTTTGTTTACATTGACGATTTTCATTCAGGTCTTATAGGTTGTACTCCTTTCGCTTTCAAATCATTAGCTTTGTAATAATAACTTTCTATCTCTCTTTGAATTTCCGTTCTTTTGATTCTTAAACAATCAAATCGGGCTTGAGACACAGGATTGCTTTGAATGAAGGATCCTATAGTACCTGTAGATATTTTTCTGTTCCAATCATCTGTAAATTGTTGGTGCCCTTCAAAAGGTCCCATTAGCTCAGTATACCTTAGATAGTAGAAATAAGCATGTTCTAGTTCATTTCTTTGCGCATAGATATCACCTAATTTTGATAGTACTTCAACTTCTGATGGTGTTTCAAACTCAGCTCTTCTCAGGAAGAATATACTTTGATCTATGTTTCCTTCAAGAAAGTAAAGTTCACCAATACTTGCTAAAGCTATTTCATCAAATGGCAAGAATCCTAGAAGCTGTTTGTAAGCTCCAATAGCTTCAGAATTCAGTTTTTCTTCCTTACAAAACTTAGCATATTCGGACAGAATTTCAATGCTATTCGGATACATGTTTTTCATTTCATTATAGAGCGAGATAATATTTTTTGTATCATTGGACTTTGAAGCCATAGACATTCTTACTTCTAATTTTCTCCATTTTTCTCTGTCATCCAGACTAATAGAATCTTCAGGAGCAGAAACAAGTGTGTAAATTCTTTGTAATCGTCCCTGATAAATCTCTTCCAAGGGTTTTTCTAGAGAAAATTCTTGTAGAGGCTTTTGCCAATACCAGGTTATTTGCACATTAACTCCTTCTCTTACCCCTCCAATGAAACTGACAATATTTCTTTTCTTGACATTATATGCTAAAAGCTGTTCTTCTATCTTCTGTGTCACTAAATTTTGTGCATATTTAGAGAAATTCACTGATCTCTTGAAGTAAGGATTAGTACTTCTGAGAAGTTTTCCAACTCCACTATATGTGGTGGATTTACGGTATGGTTTAACTAGTTTTATTGCCTCGTAAGAAAGTCCATGGGAAGCCATTGTTATTACTATTTTCTTATCACGATGTCGAGGATCATGAGAAGATTCTGTTTCTTCTTTTTCTAGAATTATATCTATCAATCTACCTGTGGTCATTTATATCTCCTTGACAATAATAGCAAAGACTCGTTTTGAAGATATAAAAGTATTTTCTAAAAAATATTAAATAAACATGGAGATTCAACAAGACCTCTCGTATTAATTTCAAAATTATTTCCATTTGAAGATGTTTAAACTTGTCTCACAATGAGCATAAACAAGGGTATTATAGGTACAAATATCCTTATGTGGTAAGACAATTTGGTGTCTAGTCACGTGGTTATAGTTTTATTCTGGAGATGAAATTACTTTTGTAAAACGAAGTTTTGTTCTTCAAAACTTATGCCAAAATTTTAGTCTCTTTTGAATGAAAATTTTCGGTTATCTAAGAAGAACTGCACAACTTTTAAATATATTATTTCTACCATCATTTTCTATAGGTTGTGAAAGAAATGGTAATTAGTCTTGGCAGGGCAATAGCAAAACAAAGTTCCAACAAGTCAATAGCAGCAAGCATGATTAAAACGCAGTATCCAAAAATAATCATTAATTTAGAAGAAGAAATTGAACATCTGAGTAGTATAGATTTTAGCGATTCTATGAACTATCCTTTAGTGTTCAAACAATGGAGGAATTCAACTACTCAACTAGAAAATGTTCCTGTAGCTGCTTTGAATCAGTTAAGATGGTTAGATGGTTTATTATTTAATTTTGCAATTTTCCCTCTATGCCGTTACAGTGAAAACGACGTAATTGCTTTTAGAATGTTTTTTAGAACAAATCAACTCCCCTCTGCTATGGTTTTGAAAATTCATGCTAAAACAAACGATCAGGGATTTTATCCTGAAAATGGAGATAAAATTACTGAGATGAGATTAGAACCTCATGGAATTTCATACCAGGATATTCTTATTCCTGCAAAAACTAAAACAGGGAGAGGATTCACTACTGTTCTTTTCGCTACAGATGATAGATCACTTCTAAAGCTTAAGTTTGTTTTTGAATTCAGAGAAAGATTACCAGTTATTAAGAATTCTCAAGATGTTGAAAGTAGTAATTACTTAGGTTTAGTTGATCTCCAATATGTTGCAAAAGATGCAATTAATGCTGTAGTAGATAGAATAGCAAATCGGAATGATGATCATAAATTGAATCAGGGTTTACCTTATGCTTTTGAAATGATGTTCTTTACAGCGCTATTAGGAATAATTCTGTTAATAGCGTATGCTGCTTTAGGTTCATATGGATATTATGCTGCTATAATAATTGCCTTTTCAATTTCACTAGCTTATACATTAATTGGAAATCCGGGGATAAGGAAGCTTATAAATAGGAGAAAATATGTCGTAAAATGATCTAGAATAAAAAACAAGAAGATACAAAGAAATCAATTTTATTCAATACTTGTTGTCTTATAAACTCTATTTCTTCATTTCCTCTTTAAGTACAGTTATCCATATTTCCAACTTTTTTATAATAATAACTTAATACCAACTAAAGTATTTCAGAGTAGTCTTCTAGTCATTCCTCGTCTATCTCTCCTAGAACTATACCTATTCCCTTAGATTTTCTTTGAACCTCTATATATTCTAAAACAATATCAGCAATGCTTCTCGAATAACAAATTTCCAGTATTTTTTCTGCTAAATCTACTGCACAGAGCATACCACCTGCAGTTATTATTTTATCAGAAACAACTATTCGTTTATTTTCAACCTTACAATATTTTCGCAACCTGAGAAAATGTTTATGATGAGTTGTTGCTTTTTTGTTTTTCAATAATCCGGCAAGAGCAAGAGCAAATGTGCCTAAACCAATTGAACAGACCATTTTTTCTTGACCAAATTCTTTTAGCCTATCCAAAAATTCTTGATTTTGAACAATAGTTTCAACTCCTTTTCCTCCTGGAATGATGAGAATATCATAATCGGTAAAATCTAAACCAATTTGATGTGGAGTGATTTGCTTATCTTTTGTACCAATAACTAACTTCTCATTTGCAAGAAGATCTACTTCCAATGGTTGGTCTATAGGAAGAATTCCGTGTTGTTTAAGTGTTTTAGTTTTCTTTAATACATTATAGACAATATCTAAACCAAGCTCTTCTACATCATCAAAAACATAGATTGCTATCTTTGTCATTCTATCATTATATTAATGAATCCAATAACTATAAGGTTTGTCAAATGAATGTGAATGGAAATCTCTTTAAATTGCTTTTTTTCCAAAGCGAACAAAAATAAATCGAATAAGAATCTTACCACGTAATTAATTACTTGTGTGGTAAGACAAATCTTGCTCCCAACTTTCTGACAACTCAAAAAAACATCTGGTTATCTTTCTGTTTTTTGAAGTACTTCTAATATTTCTGGATGATAATAAAACAATAAAGAAAAGTGCCCTTCATCTTCTTTGTAATCAGCGATGGATTTAGGTAACATTCTTTCTATCTCTTTTGACGCTGTTACTGGGGCTACAAGATCAGCTGTCCCATGCCACAAATAGATTTTCAAGTTACTAGATATTGTGCTTAAATTCATTCCCCAAGGTCTTCCTAGCAATTTTGCTTCATATACTAATCCCTTCAATCCTTTTCTACATGATTCATACTGAAACTCGACTACCGCATCTAGAATGTCTGGATTCTGTAATAATTCTTGGTCCTTTAGAGCTAGATGCTTGAAATTTATTCTAAAGTATTTTTTGGCTGCATTCTTTCCTTTGATATGACGGATTCTGCATAACAAGAGAAGAAATCTGTAAACAAAAGGAAGGCTTCCTGCAACCCTAAAGGCAGCTTTATGATCGTTTTTGAGTCCTGGTTGTTTAAAATCCACTCCTCCTAAAGCTGAGATAAGAACGATTTTGTTTAGTTTTTCAGGAATTTTATATCCACAAGCCAAAGCATATGGAGCTCCTGATGACATACCCATCACTCCGAATTTCATGAAGCCAAGCTCATTTGCAAGTTCTGAAACATCTTCTGCCCAATCAACAATCTTTCTATTTTTTTGAAAATCAGATAAACCAATTCCTGGTCTATCAACAGCTATAATTTTGATGTTTTTTTCTTCTGCTTTTTCATGAATGCAACTTGCTTCTATTCTTGAACTAGGATATCCATGAAAGTAGAAGTAAGGAGTTCCCTCCATTGCACCATAGATATCATAAACCAGTTTTCTACCATCTTCTAAAATACATGCATTTTGTAGACGCTTTTGTTCAATAATCATGGAATCATTAGGTTATATGCTTTGAAATATATTAATTTATTCCAATTTTACACTTCTTTTGAGGAAAACGCTTTTATTCTTCGTACCTATTGTGTACAATTTGAAAAACTCGTTTGTTGTAAACGGGAATGAAAACTTAAAAAAAGGTTGATAATATGAAAAAGATAAAAACGAAAATAATTATGAGCTTAAGTGTTCTCATTATTAGTTTTTTAATAAGCACTTCTTCGCTTAATATAAATAGCACACAAGCTCTAGTAGATGAAAACCATAATCATTACACCATAGATTCTTTTGTTCAATCTACTTGGAAATGGAATATAACAGAGGTTGTTTCTACCGAGTGTATAGATTTTTCTGGTTATCCTTCTCTTGCTGTCGATTCTGCAGGAAATATCCACATAGCGTGGGAAGATGAGACTGATTATACTGGTGCTGGAACAGATCGGGATATTTTCTACAAACGCTGGAACTCTTCTTCTTCCTCATGGACCATTATCGAAGTTGTTTCTACCGAGAGTACAGATAATTCCTTCTATCCTTCTCTTGCAGTTGATTCCACTGGGAATGTGCATATAGCTTGGAGTGACTATACTAATTATGCTGGTGCTGGAACCAATTGTGATAGTTTCTATAAACGTTGGGACGCTTCTACCTCTTCGTGGACTACAACAGAAGTCGTTTCAACTGAAAGTACAGCAGATTCTTGGTTACCATCTCTTGCTGTCGATTCTGCTGGTCATGTACACATAGCATGGTCTGATGGAACTGCTTATGCGGGAAGTGGGACAGATAGGGATATCTTTTACAAACGCTTTGACGCTACTTCCTCCTCATGGACCACAACAGAGGTTGTTTCTACTGAGAGTACAAGTGATTCTTACCTTCCTTCTCTTACTGTGGATTCTGCTGGTACTGTTCATATTGCATGGGAAGATTTTACTATTTATGCTGGGAGTGGAATAGATAATGATATTTTTTATAAACGTTGGGACTCTTCCACCTCCTCCTGGACAACAACAGAGGTTGTTTCTACCGAGAGTACAGATGCTTCTTCTAATCCTTCTCTTGCTACTGATACTTTAGGGAATGTGCATGTTGCTTGGTATGATGGAACTGCTTATGCTGGGAGTGATCTAGATATGGATATTTTCTATAAACGTTGGGATGCTTCAACTTCATCCTGGACTACTACAGAAGTTGTTTCCACAGAAAGTGCTGGTCATTCAAATTATCCTTCGCTTGCTACTGATTTTGCAGGGAAAGTGCATATAGCTTGGATGGATCTAACTAATTATGCTGATGCTGGAACAGATATTGATATTTTTTACAAACGCTGGGATTCTTCTTCCTCCTCTTGGACCACTCCAGAAGTAGTTTCCACCGAAAGTACAAGTGGGTCTTGGTATCCTTCTCTTGCTGTCGATTCTGCAGAGCATGTGTATATAACGTGGCATGATTCTACTAATTATACTGGTGCTGGAACAGATATGGATATCTTCTATAAACTTTTCACTGGTCCTCTTGCTGATCCTGAACTAGCTTTCATTGTTCCTAATCCTACTGAATTCACTTCTATTCATCTAGATTGGAATTATGTACTAGGGGCAACCACTTACTATGTTTATCGTTCCACATCTTACATCTGGTCTGTGGAGGGATTAACACCAATTGCTACTGTTTCCTCAAGTGATTATATCGATATTGTATCGTCTGAAGGCTTCTACTACTATGTTGTTGTGGCTGGAAACTTTGCTGGAAACAGCTCGCATTCCAATTGCCAATATGTCGAAGTAAGGTTTGCTGACCTTGACGCTCCTGAATTAGCTCCTATTCTACCCAATCCTACAGATTCAAGCAGTATTTCTCTAGAATGGGCTAGTATAGACGGGGCAATAGAATATTATATCTATAGATCTGATACCTATATCTGGTCAGTTGAAGGGTTAACTCCACTAACTACTGTTGGCTCAACATCCTATATTGACTCCCTTCCCTCAGAAGGTTACTACTTCTATACTATTGTAGCTAGTGACGGAATACTAAACAGCACTCATTCTAATTGTGAATACGTTGAATACAAGGTTCCTCATCTACGAGAATTTAGTATAGTGTCAGGTTTGATACTTGCTGCTTTTGTTTTAGTGTTTGCAGTTACTAGAATTTGTAAGAGAAAATCTAATTTGAACTAGTTTCAACTAGTTCTTACTTTTTTTGATTTTCTAACCCCCAGCAAAACCAAACAAGTTTTGGTTTATCTTACCACGTAAACTATTTTTTGTGTGGTAAGATTCTTCTTTTCTTGCTTGGTTTTTTGGAAGATTGTGTTTCAATCTAGAGAATCTTCTTTTAGTTCACTATCTCTTCTATTCCAAGAAACTGCTGTTATCCTTCTATTCAGTCTTGCTTGATAATTTGAATACATATTCAGATAGTATTCTAATAAACAAACCTGGTAGATAACATGCAGCAAATGGTACTAAAGTTACTTTAATCAGTAGTATGTAATCATCTAATGTAAAACTCAAAATAATCGTTGCTAAGAATAGAAGAAGAATTATTACAAAATATGATCCAAAAACAATTGCTATACTTTTCTTTAATTCTCTACGAGGTGTTAGTAATCCTGAGAAAAGACTCCCTACTCCAATGCTAATTCCTATAATCCATAAGGTAGTTTCATAAAGCCAACCCCCACTTAAGAAAAAATATTACTGCTCCTGCGACCACTCCTACTGCTGATAAGATGATAAACACTATATACACAAAACTAGTCTTTTTCTCTTCAGGAGGAGGATATGCGTTTACTGGCATAGCTGAAGGAACTCCTTGAACAACTTCGATTCTTGCTCCACACACAGTGCAGAAGCTAGCTTCACTTGGTAATTTTGTTCCACAATTAGAGCAAGATTTATCGTTCATATTTCATCACTTTAGAGATATTATCAAAAAAAGACTTAGTCTTTAGAATTAATAAATATTTGCTGTTACTTCCAAAATTAGCAATATTGAATTTAGGAGTAGGTTTATTCAATTGAGAAATCTATCTCAGTTTTAGGCAAAAGAAAAACACTGGCAAGAATCTTACCACGTAAATAATTAGTTGTGTGGTAAGATTTTCTCGTTTTCGACGCGCGGTTGGTTCTTGAGATTTAAAAAAATGGTAGAGTTAATTTCAGAAATATTATTTTTCATTAACTAT
>JAGLXK010000254.1 GCA_023132955.1 Candidatus Heimdallarchaeota archaeon | reverse complement strand
CTACTATCTATCTAGATTGGAATAATGTACTTGGAGCAACCTCTTACCATGTTTATCGTTCCACATCTTACATCTGGTCAGTTGAAGGACTCGTACCCATTACTAGTGTTTCTTCTAGTGACTACATCGACACTTTATCATCTGAAGGCTTCTACTATTATGTTGTTGTTGCTGAAAACTTTGTAGGGAACAGCTCGCATTCAAATTGTCAATATGTTGAGTATGAAGTTCCTCATCTGCAGGAATTTGCCATTGTTTCAGGTTTGATACTTGTTGCCTTTGCTTTAGTGTTTGTAGTTACTAGAATACGTAAGAAAAATTCTAAATTGAACTAGTTTTCACTAGTTCTTACTTTTTTTTCCACTTAAGAACTTGTCCAGGTAGTCTATCAAGCTGTTTTTTATCTTCTAAAACTATAGTTCCGCTTACAATCACATATTCTATACCTTTTGAAAATTGATGTGGATTTTCGAATGTCGCCACATCATAGATTTTCTCTTCATTGAAAATCGTGATATCAGCCCAGTATCCCTCTTTCAACAATCCTCTTTTCTCTAGTTGTAATTTCTCTGCTGAAGCTCCTGACATTTTTCTAATTGCTTCCTCTAATGAAAATAATCCTTCTTCCTTAACGAATTTTCTTATTATTCTAGGAAATGTCCCATAATTTCTAGGATGAGGTTTTCCATAACTCAAAATTCCTGAAGGAGCATAACCAATTCCATCACACCCAATCATAGTATACTTGCTTTTCATCACTCTATGGATATCTTCTTCTCCCATACTTCTGATAGTTATCCACACTTCTCCTTTTTCTTCTAAAATCATATCAAAGAGTGTTTCAAAGACGTCTTTTTTACCTTTAATTTCTGTTATTTCTTCTAAATGCTTTCCTTCAATATCTTTCCAATAATCTGTTTTAACTGAAGAAATAAAGATATTTTCTGGTCCTATGGTTGTCATCCAATTCTCAGCGTTTTCTGTTTCTTCTATCAGATTCTTCTTGATTTTTGACCTATTGTCTTCTGAATTTAATCTTTCTAGAAGTTTGTCTAAACCTCCTTCATGCACCCAAGGGGGTAACATAGTGATTAAAGAAGTTGAACTTCTATTGTAAGGATATTGATCTCCTGTAATATTCAAACCTCTTTTATTGGCTTCCTCTATCAATTCAAGAGTTTTGATGGTCTTCCCCCAATTTGGTCTACCTGAAGCTTTGTGGTGAGCTAATTGTCCGCCTCTACATCCAGATTTTTCTACAATTTCAATAAATTCTTCTACTGATTCAACAAGCTTTGGTCCTTCATCCCTAATATGAGAAAAGTATAGACCATCATATTTTGCAGCTGCTTTAGCAACCTCGATTACTTCTTTTGTTTTAGCATATACTTGAGGTGCGTAAATCAATCCAGTTGAAAATCCAAAAGCTCCAGCTAGCATAGATTCTTCGACAAATTCTTGCATCTTCACTATCTCTTCAGGAGTCGGTTCTCTGTTTTCATAAGCTGGTCCTCCAGCTATTCTTATAGCTGTAAAACCTACAAAAGGGACGATATTTGTAGCTATTTTCTCTTTTTCCATCGTGTTCAGATATTCAGCGAAAGTTCTCCAAGTCAAGTTATATTCAGCACCTGGAGGAGAGCCTATTTCTACATCTCTTTTGAATTCATCATACTTCTCATCAGTAATAGGCGCTAACGAAGCTCCACACATTCCTACAACTGAAGTAGTTATTCCTTGAGTAATTACTGATTGAACTCTATTGTCAAAAACAATACTGAAATCACTGTGACTATGCATATCGATAAACCCAGGGGAAACAACTAGATTCTGAGCATCAATGATCTTGTTACTCTCAGCTTCAATATTCTCACTTATTTTGACGATTTTTCCTTCAGTTATAGCTATATCAGCGAAGTAAGATTTCTCACCTGTTCCATCAACAATTTGTCCATTTTTAATAATAATATCATACATTTTAATTAAGTAGATTAAAATTAACCTATTTTTAATATTATTGCAAAATCTCTGTTAGAAAATAATAAATATCTCCCAATGGTATGATAAGTAGTAAAACATAAACTTTGCAGTTATATTTTAGGTGAAATTATGGAAAAGAAAATAACTACGCCTTATCTTTCTGAGGAAGTGAAACTTTCCAAAAATACACCTTTTCATGCATTCCGGGAGATCATGAAGATAACAGCTTGGAGAAGGTTAGCTCATCACCCAACCTGTAGTCAATATAAGAATCACTACTTCTCTTTTGGGAAATTGAAGCTCTGTGTTGGTTGTACTAGTTTATACTCTTCAATAATTATTTTCTTCATAATCTATGGTGTTGAGTACTCTTTTTTCAGAGAGTTCCCAATAATACTTGCAGCAACATTCGTTGTAGGTTGTAGCTCAGCAATCTTTCATTTTATCATCAGACCAAAAAACAAGTGGATCAAAGCCTTTCTTCGAATACTAGCTGGTTTTGGGATAGGTTCATTTGTGGGATTAATCATATTTCTTAGAATTTGGTGGTTACAAGTTATTCTTTTCCTACTGCTCGCTGGAGGTTATCTTCTTTATGGTCTAATGAGGGGAGTTGGTAGTAATCTAGAATATTGCGCGGACTGTCCTCTTCATACTGCTGAAATCCCATGTAAGCCTATTAAAAACACACAAATTAGAATTAAGAAAATAAATGAAATTTTGGCTTCTAATCTAGAAGAAGAAAAGAAGAAGAAAGAAAGAATGAAAACTAAAGGAAGAAATTCCTAAACCAGTTCATTACGTACTCCCAAAGGTATTTTACATAAGTCTTGAAATCAACTGACGAAGAGTGCTCAGACCCCAAGTTTCCTGCACCTCCACTTCCTGAACTTCCACTAGTTGAACAACTGTCACAACCGCTTGAACAACAATTGTCACAACTATTACTGCAAGCTTCATCGCAACCACAATCACAAGTGCAACCTGCACACATTTGATTACACATTGCAGCTATTGAATAACCTATAGCATAAATTATACCTATACCAATAAGAGCTAATATTCCCAAAATTCCCAAAACAATTAAAATAATGATTATAATTCGACGTCTTTTCCTTCTTTTCTTTTGTAGTTTCTCTTCTTCTGTTAAAGGAGGGGGGGCATAAGAGTATTCTTGATATTCTGGACCTTGATATTCTGGATGAATAGGTTCTGGAGGTTGATAATCTGGACGAGAAGGCTTTTCTTCAAGTGGTTCAGGTTTCGAAGGTTTTTCTTCTTCCATAAAAGGAACATTAGCAACAGAAGATAAAAAGATTTTCTAGAAAATTAAGTTAAGATAATGATTTTTTCACACCTTTTTAAGTCATTTTACAGATTATAGTGTAAATACATCTCTGAAAGTAATCAGATGAAAGGGACTTATATGAATGAAAATATCGATACTTACACTCAGGTGATACTTGGAACAGTCGTTAAGGATAACACTTTGCTCATCTATCCTGTTGGCTTTTCTATCGACACCATTTTAGAAGTTTTAATTAGTTATTTTCACAAAAAGGATGATTTAAAGAAAATAGCTCTAGTTCTTAATAGAACTGAAACTTGGGATCAAATTAGTTCTAATAGTAAGAGTTTTCGAGATGGCATTCTGAATCATATTATATCTACACAATCTGTAGAAAAAAGAAAGAGACTCTATGAAGATTCTCAAGTAATTGCTCTGACTCCTCAGTTACTAAAAAATGATATTTTAAGGCAGGTTGTTTCCCCCAAGGATTTTCATGTTTTGCTATTTTTTGATGCTCACCTTTCGAAGGGAAAACATGCTTCTGTTCAACTAATGGAGATTTTCCGAAAAAACGATATCTTGATCAGAAACATTGGTTTCACAAGATACATATTTCAAGATACAGATTCTCTGATAGAAGTTTGTGATACTCTTCTTATCACAAAAATAGAATATATTGAACCTAGTATTCTACCTTCTGGCAGTTCTTTTTCAGCTCGAGAAGATATTATCACTGTCCCTATTAACAAGGAGATGTACAATTTCTGTCTTGAAATTAATCGATATATTAGAGAATATCAAATCTTTCTCAAAGCTAAAGGTGTTGATAAACCTCTTGCTGTAAGAAAGGATTTTCGAAATTTTGTTCAAAGTTTGAAAGCCAAGTATGTTTATGATGAACAACAAGTACTGATAAGAAAGGCAATTGAGCTCATCAATTTCATATCAATCAAGGAATTAGTCGAAGCTTCAGGTCCTAAAGCAGCTTTAGAATACATGAACAAACTGAGAAAAAGGGAGGAAGAGAATAAAAATCAAACAGAGAAAAAAATCAGTAGTTTTGCCCGTACACCTGTTTTTGAAGAAATTTATGAGAATCTAACTGTGTTGTCAAAATCAACAATTCATCCTAAATTTAAAAGAATAGAACAACTGATCACACAGATGAAAAATAAGCTGAACTTCAAGAAATTCTACATAATTGCCAATCATAGAAGTATTCTGAAACAGCTACCGAAATACTTAGATGAAATTGGCTTAAGAAGCAAAATTCTGCCTAAAAGTCAATCAAAAGAAAGATCAAAACTTAAACAGATTTTTGATTCTGGTGAGATTGATGTAATAATTGCATCTCATTATGTTAAAACTAAAGCAGATTCAATAATCTTTTTCAATACACCTACAAAGTATGAAACATTTTTGGAATCTAGAAATAATCAATCAAAAATCTATTTCCTAATGACTCATAGATCTCAAGAAGAAAGAGTTTTCCACAAATATCGTAATCGAGAAAAATCAGCAGGTAAAATAATTAGAGATGAGAAAGTTCAGCAGAAACTTGTTCAAAATCAACAAGTTATTTTTAACAAAAATGTTGAAGAAAAAATGAATTCTCGTACAAAGGCTTTTGTTAATTTAGCTAAATCGCTATCAGAAGGAAGAAAAATTCAGTTTGAACAAGAATCTACTCAACAGGAAGATGATGATAAGAAAGCCACCTATATCCAGTTCTTAGCAAATTGCTCTTATCAGGAAGCAATCAGTATTTCCTCCTTATTAGAGAAAAAAAGCATAAAACATGTTAACCAACTCTCTATCAAGGAATTAATTGAAATCTTTCCACAAGAAAGAGCAAAGGTCATTTTTAACAATCTAGAAGGAAGGAAGAATCTTGTTCCAAATTGATGAAAAAGCAGAAGAATGTTGGGAGATTGCAAAAATTCTTTTTCCTTATACAACAATGAAAGCTCCTCAAAAGAAAATCATCCAGTCCATCATTTCTTCAACTCAACCTCTGCTCATTTCTTCACAGATAGGGGTTGGGAAAACCGCAGCACTTCTCACTTCTTTATTAGCTTTGAAAAAACCTGATGAGAAAATAGTTGTTTATGTAAGAACTAAAGCACAGATAAATGTTTTTTTACGAGAACTATCCAACATCTTTAACCAGATTGTAAAACATTGGGATACACTTGAACCACATTTTGGTAATTTTCCAATATTTGTTCCTTTCCTTGGTAAGAACGAGTTATGTCTGAAAGCGAAAAAAGATTATCCAAGTGAGCTTTATACACACATTTGTAACTTAACGAGATGTCCTCTGAAAGCTAAAACACAAAGAGCGACTACAGATGACATCTTAGAATCAGTAAAACGATTGTATGAATCTTTTTCCAACGTAATCTCTAAAGACGATATACTTACAAGTCTAAATTCAGATAGTTATTGTCCTTACTTTTTCTCATATTTCTTGATGCAAAAAGCTGACGTCATAATTACTTCATATCCATTTTTAGAGAATACTGCTTTATTTACACGATTTTTCTATAGTATAGGATCTCGCTTAGATAAGACTCTAGTTGCAGTTGATGAAGCTCATAATCTGCACAAGCCTATCAACCAAACTATCTCAAAATCATTTATAGAAAATGCAGCTAAAGAACTTCCCCACACAATATATACTGAGATTCTCGAAGCTATTGAAAACCAGAATGTTATAGATAACAGTTATGATGAGTATAAACTAAAATCCTTAGAGGATGAGTTATTTTCTCTCCTTCAAACACAATTGAGAAGAAATAGTCCTCCAGCATTCTATGCATATTTAGTTTATCACTTTTTGCTTTCCGCTCAAGATAAGATTCTGTTATCTGATGGGCATAAGTTATCAATAGTAAACATTCAATCTTCAGATACTCTCAGGAAATTTAGAGAGACTAAGAGATTAGTTTTGATTTCTGGCAGTTTTGAACCATTAAGATCATTCCAACAAATTTTCCAGTTATCTAATTCAAAGATGTTAAGAGTTTTTTCTCCTAAGGAGGACATTGAAAGCAAATATTACGTACTTGTAAATCAAAAACTAAACGGGAAATACGACAATAGAACCCACGAATATTTTGTTTTGATTTCAAGTACAATTCAAAATATCTTTGAAGCAATTGATGGGCATACTCTAGTATTTGTTCCTAGTTACAAATACATGGAGGATCTAGTGAATGTTGGAGTTTTAAATGCAGATATTGCTGAAACAAGTGATTTAGATATAACAACTCTCCAAGCAATTGTGGCTAGTTCCGAAGAAAAAAAACTGATTCTCTGTGTAACTGGTGGAAAAATAAGTGAAGGAGTAGAATTTTCAGTAGATGGAAGAAGTTTGATAAAAGGAATCATTATTAGTACCTTACCTTTTCCACCCCCCTCCCAAGAAAATCAAATAATTCATGATGACCTACTAAATCAATTTGGATCTAGAATTGCAAAAGAATTTACAGTGGTTATTCCTATGGTTCAAAGACTTGCTCAGAGTTTCGGAAGAGCTATTCGCAATAAAGGGGACAGAGCTGTTCACATACTTCTAGATCCAAGAGGAACAAGGTTTTCGCAAGAATTCAGTTTCGAGAGACATAGTTCAGTTAAAATTCTCAAAGAAAAAATAAGAGCATTTTTTGGGATTTGAATACCACTGAATATGTTGGATTAAAGTCTTTTAGATAAAACAGGTATAAAAGTTAAAAAGAAAAAGGAAATGCAAGATTAATCCAAATCAAAATTTCTTGCTGAGATTATTCCCATTACAGTTATCCCTGTATGGCAAACAATTGCATTTCCAACCTTAAAAGGAATAATTTGCTTGATTTTAGGCTCTTGAACCTTATTTAACATCTGACGGAATTTATCATTTGCTTCACTTGGTACAGTTTCTGCATACCACAATGTTACCTCATCATCTTTTTCGTAAAAATCCTTGAATAAGCTAAGCAGTTTTTTACAAGTTCTCTCACTACCAATATCTTTGCTTACCGGTTTAAGTGCTCCATCGACTAAAGTGAAAATGGGGTAAGCACGAAGGGTATCAGCGAGCAAATATTGTATTCTCCCAATCCTTCCACTCTGAAAAATATGAGATAAGTCAGTGACTGTAAGAAGAACTTGAACATCATTATCTCTAAAATCTTCTAGCTGCTTAACGATTTCTTCAAGTGATAACCCCTGACGAACTAATTGAGATGCTTTGATTGCAATAGCCCCAAGAAAATATGAAGAACCCTTTGAATCAAAGATGGTTATTTCAGGAGCGTTTTTATTGTTTTTTTTAAACTGTTTATTAACACTTTGGACCACATTAATTGTACCTGATAAAAGAGCGGAAACATGTATCATAAGTAAATAATCATATTCTAAGTTATCCTCAAGCACATTCAAGACATTTTGTGGTGAGGGCATACTAGTTTTTGCAGATTCTGAATTTGCTATTAATTCATAGAAAGTTGCAGGCGGGGTAGATCCATCATCTATGTATTCTTTTTCGTCAATTATAGCGAACGCGGGAATAATATCAATATCGTACTGTTCTACTAGCTCAGCAGTTAGATTAGATGTTGAATCAGTTATTATTTTAATTTTCACGATAGTTTTTTGAATGGGGGGGATAAAAATGTACTGGCATTATATCTAGATATAACAACAAACAACTCTTTGAAGGTTAGAGAATTGAACAAAAAGATAATCCACTTGTTAAAAGCTTCCATAGTAGTATTAGGATGGAGTCTAACACCGGTAGTTGGGGATTATCTGATTGATCAAAAGGCTCAACTATCACCATATCAGCTATCTTTTTTTAGATATTTCATTGCAGCTGTAGCTTTATTTGTAATTCTACAGTTTCAGAAAGATTTTGAAAACAAACAAATAATAACTTCTTTGAAAAACAAGTGGAAAGCTTACTTGTTAGTTTCAATAACAGCTGCAGGTATGCCTGTTTTATTGTTTGTAGCGGTAAAAAGTCCAGCTACTGATGGCTCTTCAGCTTCTTTCTTACTAAATGCCAACATCATTTTAATCCCAATAGTTGCTTTCTTCATATTAAGGGAAAGAATCAGAAAATCATATGCTATAGCTCTATCAATATCATTAGTTGGACTCTTTTTAGTAATTTTCGATGAAAGCTTGTTTGATATAGGAAACTTTTCTTTAGGGAGCATATCTGGTAATTTACTTGCTTTTGGTTCAGGCTTCTGTTGGGCGTTGTATACAGTCTTGCTCAAAAAATATTTTTCAGAGGACAATCCTTTGTTGGTTACTTTCTTAAGTCTTCTAATGGGAAGCTTTTATTTAGTTTTCTTTGCTTTTCTAATTCCTCCAATTGGAATGAGTTTAGATTTTCTAGGGATATTTTTGGTGATTGTAATCGCTGTACTTTCAACATCTTTAGCATATTCTTTCTGGTTGGATATTCTAGGTTATCTTTCAACGACTCAAACAGGGATGATTCAAGCTTTAGTTCCACTTTTATCCGTTGTCTGGTCTGTCTCATTTTTGGGAGATGATGTGACATATATCTTTGGAATTGGAGCAGTTCTAATTATCACGAGCATGTTCATTGTGGAAATGAAAAGAAATGGTCAGATTGAGATAGAAAATAAGTCTTGATGATTTGATTCTGTCATATTGTCATATTAACAGTGTCTTTCCTAGAGTTTCATGGCTGGATAGCTCACTCTAAGCGGGTAAACCACGTACCCTCCTACCCCGCCCACACTACGACTAGGTAGTGCTTGCGGATCGCTTTTGAGTAAAATATTGTAAGCTGCATTCACATCAGCATTAATGAGAATCCCTTGAGCTGAACGAAACATTCCACGATGGATTCTTTGCCCAGCATAGTTAGTTTGTTTGGTTACTGGCTCTTTATCCAAGAAGCTACATTTGGAGGTATAACTCTCATCTATCAACTCGATCGTAATTCCTCTCTCCTCGGCTTTGTACTGAAGGAGAGAGATTAACTTGTGAAATGGTACCATCACAAACAGCTGAGTGGTTTTTTTCCTCAATCTTACTTGCTGTTTCCACTGGGGATTGTATCCAATGTATATTGTATGTAATCCTCTTTTCTCCCATAACTCAGCTAAGAAATGACTAAGCTTGTGGAAACAATCCTTGACTTTTCTTCTCCATCTTTCTTTTGCTCGATAATACGCCGGTCCATACCGAAGTTTGTTGACTTGCTTCAAATTTACTCTTTGCTGTTGTGCATACTGTTCCTGTAACTGACTAATCTTCTTCAAATAATATTGTGTTATTGATTTTACTCCTTTTCCCTCGTCCTTGACAATAATCGGTCTTGAGCCGATATTGTCCACAAAGGTCACGAGGTTGGTTAATCCTAAATCTAGTGCACCTTTTCTTTTCTGGTTTTTC
>JAGLXK010000253.1 GCA_023132955.1 Candidatus Heimdallarchaeota archaeon | reverse complement strand
GCATGATTCATCTGGATTCAATTGGTCTGAATTGGGGAAATGAAAGTATCGCTTGTGATAGTAGACAATGGAATTGGTTGAATGAAGAACTAAAAGAATGGAGAAGAAAAGCGATAGAAGAACAAGGACCTCAATTTTGTATTGTTTTCCTACATTCAGCTATCTTCACAATTGGTTACTTTGGAAGAGCTAGAAATAATTCTGATGCTCTTGCACAAGCATGTTTAACACCCTTGTTTGATGATTATGGTGTTAGTGCTGCAATTTTTGGACATGACCATCTCTATCAAAGGTCATTGTGGAGAAGTACACAATACATGTGCATTGGTGTCTCTGGTAAGATGTCAATTAATTACTTTGATTGGTTAAGAAATAGAACAGATTATAAGATAATGAAAGACGAAGAAGGTGAAAAGGCTAGGGGGTATGGAGTCACTTACGTTGCACCAAATGTAAAAGATATGTCTGAAGATGAGAAAATAAGATTTGAAGAATGGCTATTTTCGGTAAAAAATAAGATTGTGAATTCAGATCTTTCAAAGTTTCATATCTTTGAAACTGAGGAAGAAATAGAGGATTATAAAGAATTAATGGTAAATAGGGGATTAAAAGAGAAATTTATCGAAGAACAAATAATAGCAAAAATGAGAACCTGTATTTGGTGGCGATATTATAACCTAAAGGGTAAATTGGTTGACAGTGCATTTATGGAGACTGTAGAACGAGTTCTAGATGAAGATTACATTAACTGTCCCAATCCACATATTAGATGAAACAAAAATAAATAAAAAAATGAAAAAAGAAGAAGAAAGAGAGGTTATTTTGCAGGCTTTAAGCTTGCACCACATTTTATGCAGAATGAAGAGTCAGGGGGGTTATTGCTGTCACAGAATGGGCATTTGACTTCTACGCCTTCAACAACTTCCTCAACTTTCTTTTCTTCTTTTACATCTACTTTGTCAGTGACTTCAGATACTAACTCATCGTGAATTTTCTTAGCTTCTGGAGAAACTTCTTGGATTTCTCCTGGATCAACTTGAGAAGCGTCAAATAAGATGTTGTTTTGTGTATCGAAACCAATGGTTCCAAGACCGAGGTTGATAATCTTCCAAGCATCCATGCGAACTAGTTCAGAAGCTGATCTTAGAATTCTTGCAGCTTCAGTAATATAGATTGCTTTGTGACTTTCGACTAATCTAATGAGTTTTTCACGTCTATTGCGACCTGCAAAATAGACTATGATAGATACACCAAGTAGTGTAATTGGGAATACTACAATTATATACCAAGTTCCTGTAACAGCTCCAGTCAATAGGAAGAATAAGGCTATGACTACTAAGACTCTTTCAGCTATAGAGGTAGAATCCCAAGTTTTAACCAAGAATCTCTTGAAATCACCTTTGGGATATTCTTTAGCTTGACCAGCTACAACATAATTTGAAGAGATATTCTGGATAGCAGGAGTTCTTTTAACAGAAACTGAAGAGGTTCTCCTAATAGCTGGAATAGCTGGGGCTGCAGGTGCAGCTTTTACACCTTTTACAGCTGGAGCAGCTTTAACAGCTGGGGCGGCAGGAGCTACGGAATGAGATCTGTAATCATAACTAGATCGTCTATCTCTACCTCTTCTTCTATCATCACCATTGATATATCTTTGACCAAAAATAGGTATAATGATTAAAACCTTAAGAATATACGCAACAGTGTAAAGAGATAGAATTGTAATCCAGAGGGCTAGAAATAGTCCTATAGCAAGAAGAGCTATAATTTTAGCTCGATCAGCAGATACGTAATGTACCTCAAAATTGAGTGAGTCTACATAATCGTAATTATATACGACTAAATAATGGTCTACACCTTTTGCTTCTATCCATCTGAATGGAAGATCATTATTTGTTGTAAGTACATAATCTTGAGGAGTTGAATCATTAGAACTAATCCAACTTTCATATTGAGTTTCTGTCAATAGATAAATCTCTATGTCCTCGAAACTTACAGGATATGTTGTAACATCATAATAGAATAGAAGATCACCCATAACTTGCATATGTACTGTTTCAGTACCATTGGGTTCAACAGTTAATTCATGCATATTATATCCTCCTTCACTGTATATTACTCCAGATAAAACACCAGCTGGTACAATTGTTAAGCTAATAAATACTATTGCTACAATGACCAGACCGTTCATGTATTGAAATCTTGTTTTTGCCATTTTTTACCACCGAGATAGTTAATCTTTGTTTGCCCTTAAAGGGCTTTAACTCTCGAATTGTTTTTAACTACTAAGGTAGTAAATCACAGACATATATAAATATTCGCTTTTGTAACCACCGCGGTAGTAAGTAAATGCCAAACTTTATAAACATATACAACTAAGAAAAATTAGAATGTCGAAACAAAGTGACTTAGTAGAGAATCTTAAGCTATTTGGATTATCAGAATATGAATCTAGAGCATTCTTAGAAATAGTACGCATGGGTAGTGCTACTGCACCTAAACTAGCAGAGGAAACAAAAATACCCCAAGCAAAAATCTATGGTGTTTTAGAAGATCTCTCTAATAGAGGCTTTGTATATAAAGATGAAAATAAAAAACCTGCTATATACTTTGCAGACAAACCTATCAAGAGATTTAAGGAATTTCTTAAACAGTTTACAGTAGCATCTACAAATGTTTCTGATGCATTAGAGCAGTTTTACGAGACAGCTGGAGAAGCTCATAAATATGGTTTCTATTCAGCTGGAAACTTTACTGAAAAGCTGAATTCAGAAGATTTTGTTTATATTTTTGCTAAAGATGATAGTTTGTTTAAGAAATTCTTTACAGGTAAAAGGGTTAAAGTTGATGGGATTGAAACCTCTCACAATTTCTTTAGAGTAGGGGGGATATCTGACGCTTTAGTAGCCTTTGCACGTCATAGAATGATTATACTCATTGATAAGGGTGACAGAGTACAATTTGTTTCAATAGAAGATCCCATCTTTGCTCAAACAATTGATCAGTTGATGGCTTTATCTTCAGTAAATCGTTCTCTTACAACAGAAATGCTTGACATTCAGCAACTGGAGGGAGAAAAAATTCTTTATTTAGATTCAGTTCATCATGCAGAGGGAACTGTTTTTGGTGAAAAAGGTACTTTGTGGATATCTAATAAACGATTTTTCCTTAAAATTCCTGGTAAAGATACTTATGCTGTACCTATTTTTGCAATAGAATCATGTACAGTTAATTCTGAAGGTCGTCTTGAGTTGAAAGTAAAAGGTAGGGAAAGAGCTGAAGAAATAACTATCTATCCAGAATCAGATTCTTCTATAATAGCAAACTTAGTTAATTTCATTTTGGAAAATGGAAAATAGAAGCATAATTATTATGTTCTAATTTGAAGTTTTTTAGTTAGAATATACCATCCACTTCCTAAAGAAACAACAGCAATAATTAGTGATAATGATGACCAGCTAGCTCCAGCTACTGATTTAAGAGTGAATATATAGATCCAATTTGTTTCATAGTAATGAGTTATCAAATCTTCCCCATGATAGACTTCTTCTTGGAATTTAATCAGAATGTCTAAGTCAACATTTCCCCAACTGGAGTTATATTCAAATGTCAAAGTTGCAATGCTGGACATACCATTTGCTGTAAGATTATCAGTTGTTGAACCATAATCCGCAATGTAGGGTTCTATTCTGAAGAAAACTTGTATTTCATGAATAAATTGAGAGTCTGTACCCAAGTCTTTTATCTTTATTTCAATTTGAAAAGTATTATTTCCATCTGCTAGTTTTACTGAATCAATGGTAGCAATGATATCATAGATAGTTCCAGATGCAGTATCATATTCAAATGTCTGTGAAGCAGCGTTGACCATTGTCAAGCTTAAAGAGAATAAACAGAGAGATAACAATGTAATAGCTAAAAAGTGTTTTACTGAAGACCTCATGACTAGTACTTTAGAGTGATTCAGCATATATAATTTGTTAATAAGGAAAGACTATATCTTGTATACAACCTGTGGTTCTGGTCTTGGAACCAATCTTCTGTATGTGCTTTTTGGGTAACCAACAGCTAAACAAGCATAGAGTGTATGATTCTCTGGAAGATTGATTATCTCTCTAATTCTCTTAGAGTTCTCCCAACTCTTCTGGACATAACCGATGAATGTAGCCCCCAAACCCAGAGTTGGAGCACCTAATGCTATATTCTGAGCTGCTATGTTACAATCTTCTATTGGTGATGATGTCTCATTATCAGTATGAATCAAAATAAGTGTTGATGAGTAATGTAGAACTTTATCTATTCCTTTCTCCCAATGTTCAATGTGACTCTCTAACCGATATAGGCTTTTCTTAGCTTTGTCAAAGAATTTCTTTTTACCAGCTAATATAGCAAGAACATTCCAGAAAGTACTATTCAGCTGTTTCTTGAGTTTCTTGAAAAGCTCAATCATCGTATCGAGGAGATATTCAAGTTCTTTTCTATCATTGATTATTATATAACAAACTTTCCTATCATTATGTCCTGTAGGTGCGTATCTCCCTAAATCTATCAGCTGTTTTATTTGTTCTTTAGTCACTTTTTTATCTGAAAAATATCTGATTGATCTTCTCTGTCGAATTGTTTCCAGAACCTGCTCATAAGATAATGTTTTCCCCTTCTTGGGGAAATCTTCATCTAGTGAATTCTCTATCATTCTATGTTGAATTATAGCGTTCTCTGGACAAACTGCAACACAATGACCACAGTCATGACAGCGGAAC
The DNA here is from genome assembly GCA_023132955.1 of Candidatus Heimdallarchaeota archaeon. Classification (GTDB taxonomy): domain Archaea; phylum Asgardarchaeota; class Heimdallarchaeia; order Heimdallarchaeales; family Heimdallarchaeaceae; genus UBA460. The sequence continues at coordinate 850 of JAGLXK010000253.1, read as the reverse complement.
AGATTTTGATTTGTTACAGCTTTCTTATTTATAATATCAAAAATATATCGCGGACAAACATTGGAACAGCTTCCACATCCTATACAATCTTCTGTAATAGAAATAATTTCAGTACTCATTAGAATGGAATCTATTTGACTTCTTCAAAAGTTTTGTGAGTAAGAAATAAAGTGTAATCTATGGAACAGGATATAATTCATCAAAAACAGTATCTTTTACAATTTCTTCAAGATTCATCATAGGGGTATACCCTAACTGCTCAAGTTTATCAATAGCGAAAATCCATTCTTTCCCCACCATTCTTGCATACTCACGATTGATTAATGGTTGCTTTCTTGGTGAGAAGAACCAGTGAATCTTTTCAAACATCCAAACTGCTACATAGACTATTGGATAAGGAAGAGAATATTTGAATCTCTTTTTCCCAACAAGATGTTTCTCCATAACTAGTATCAAATCTTTGAATGATCTATTACATGAAACAATATTATAACATTCAATTTCATCTGAACCATTTTTAGTTAATATCTCAAAAGCTTGACCTATGTCATATGGATGAACTATTGAAACTTCATGTTTTGGATTTCCTAAAATTGGCATAATGTTAACTTTTACTAGCTTACTTACAACTGGATAGAAATGTCTATCATGTTTCCCCAAGATTAGTGGTATTCGTAATATACTCCCTTTTATTCCGTTCTCTTCGCACATAATTTTTATAAGAATCTCTGAATTTAATTTTGAATCTGCATAAAGACCTCTAGGCTTAAGTCTATGATTTTCTTTTGCAGGAGATTCAGTTATTTTTCCATAAACAGCAGTAGTACTAGCAAAAATAATGTATTTGATT
>JAGLXK010000252.1 GCA_023132955.1 Candidatus Heimdallarchaeota archaeon | reverse complement strand
TATAACTTTACGGTATTTTGGGTGTTCCTTTATGCTGATTATTGGGATGTAAAAATAGTTGTTATCGATTTATTCTCAGGTATACTATATGTAGATTATTGCTATTGGTACGTCTATTGGGGATATTTTGAACTCTATATTTACCAAGAATACTATGGATTACTATATCAAGAACTCTGGATGATGTTTGAAATCTATAATTTCTTTGCAGTAGAGAAGACTGTAGGTGTTGAAATACTCATTTTCGATGGAGTAAATTATGTTCAATTATACTATGAAATTGTACTGATAGATGCACTTGGATTCTATTTCTTTGAACTATGGTACATATTTGAAGTCGTAGGCTACTATGACGTGATACTAGTTGTAACGGAACTTGATACGGGACTAGTGTGGATAGAATATTGTTGGTGGTGGATCTATGCAGAATATCTTGACATCTGGATTGTCCAAGATCTGGAAGCTTCAGTTGGCGAAGAAGTCCTTATAGAATTTTGGATAGTAAACTACTACTCAACTGTTATGGATTTGACCGTTGAGGTATGGATAAGTGATGGTACGGATTCTATAATGGTTTATACTAATACTACGGTGGTAATTCCAGCTAATGGTATCTACACATTCACATTACCTTATACATTCTTATACGCAGGATTTTACACTGTAACCTTGATTGTAATAGATAATGTAACAGGTGCTGAATGGTTTGAATACTGTCGATGGACTATCTATGAAGGATTCATTGATGTCTGGATAATTCAGGACTATGAAGCAGTTGTAGGACAGGAAGTGTGGATGGAATTCTATGCACAGAGTTACTATAGTTATGATGTACCCATTTACGTAGAAATAAGAATAGATACGGGTTACGGAATTGTTATACTATATTCAAACAACTTGGTTTTACTAGCTTATCAATTACTTTGGCTGAATCTGAATTACAAATTCATGAATCCAGGAATATTCCATATCTACTTTGTAGTAATTGAATTACAAACAGGAAATGTTTGGATAGCTGAATGTCGTTGGTATATCCATGAAGATGGCTGGTTAGATATATGGATTGAACAAGGATATTATGGAGAAACAGGAGTAAACTACATTATGCAATTTGGTGTAGGTAATCTCTATTCAATAGACAAAGATCTTAATCTTGTAGTAAAAATAGTTCAAGGAAGTGACTCTTGGATAGCCCATAATGAAACGAAATTGGTACTGTCGATGACAACGTATAGTTTCGATGTCAATTGGGTATTTGTGAACGAAGGTTGGTATGATGTTTACTTCATAGTTACTGATGTCGTCACTGGAGTTGTTCAAACATTGGATTGTTGGTGGAAGATTGAGGAAGGAGTCGTTATTCCTGAATTCAGTGCTATAACTCTGATACCTATTCTAGGAGCTCTTTCTGCAGCTGTCTATCTAGCACTTAGAAGGAAAAGAAAACTAACTCACTAATCTCTTCTCTTTTTTTCTTTTTTTAATTTCTTTTTATTTAAATTCTAATACCATTGCAATAGATTTTTAAAATTCATTTTTCGTTTGTTTTTATCTTATACGGTGAACTAAAATGAAAAAATATTTTGTAACAGGTTCATACGGGCAAATAGGGATGGATCTTATTCCAGCTATGCTAGAACGTTATGGAAAGGAAAACGTTGTTGCTACAGGAAGAAAGAAAAT
>JAGLXK010000251.1 GCA_023132955.1 Candidatus Heimdallarchaeota archaeon | reverse complement strand
CTGCGTAGATAGTGATGTAGGTTTTACCGTTGGAGCATTCTTTGCTATGAAAATAACGGCACCTCTGAATCTGCGCTTTATTTACAATTTCAGTTTAGCCTGTTTATTTTGCTTGTTCCAGTAACGTTGGTAAACAAGACCAGCTTTATCCTGTATTGGCATTTTTTCAATTTTGTTAGTCCATTCTTTGACTTTCTTTATAGTTTGTGAGAAAGCATCGTTTGATACTTCTACCATTTTCTGCATTACTTCTTCAGATATTTCCTCAGAAACTGATTCCATAATTTTCTCTGCTTCATTTATAAATTCTTTTTCCATTGAATCCCTTTCATCTTTGAAAACATTAAGTCTCTGTTGATAATCTTGGTTAACTAGTCTCTGGAACTTTTCATTAATCCACCAGAACCCATCAGGGTCATAAAGTCCATTAGATGTCTTCAATTTCTTGTTCAGACCAGGTTTAGGGAAGAAAATTGGTTTAAATGTGCTAACACAAGGCACTGATGATCCTGTCACCCAATGAACTTGAATATCCTTCATTATATGTGATACCAGAGATCCTGTAGTTTGATCTGGTATAATGAAATTTATTGCATGATGACAAGGACTTTTTGCTGTTGCTTTTGCTGAAGACCAGGTGTCCTCTTTTTCAGGAGCGATGTTATGATTTCTAAATACTTCCATCACATCTTTGGGTGTAATTTTTCCTTTTTTCTTTAACATAAGTGCTGTTGTGCATTGATGTCTCTCCAGACCTCTAGCGAATTTATGCGACCTTGGACTCGATTCCATGAGGACATGATAAATCCTGAACTTAGGAATGAAATCTTTTGCAAAATTGAATTCTTTTTTTGATTTACTATAACCTTTCTCAACAGCATGTTGTATCAGGTCAGGATGAATTAAATCATATTCCTCTCCAATTGTAAATGTGTTTGAAATTGTTCTGACATCCTTAACTTTCTCTGCAATCCAGAACTTGTCAGCTGTTTCTAATACCCAAGCTTCATTCGGATCTGCTATAATGAAAGAATTATGATAGTCTCTTCCTTCAACACCATAGGAACATTGACCACCTTGACCATGTTTTTCCAAAAGTGAGGTTATAGTTTCAAGAGCTGTTTTTGCTGTTTTTGCTCGTTCTAAAGCTAACCTCATAAGATCCATACCTAACAAACCAGTATCGCGAATTGGTTCTTTACTCCAAACAGCTTCATTTCCTATTGTTACTCCAAATTCATTGGCTCCCATTTCACATCCAAACATCCAAAAGGGCTTTAGAAGAAGAATGTTATAGGTATGTTCAACTTGAGGTATTGAAATATATGTACATTTCACTTTGGAGTTCCTTTTATGCTTCTTTCCCAATTTGTATTCAATATTATGAGCTTCATTTGGAAGTCGATTAGAGGTTTTCCCTAATATGACACTTCCATCTTTTGTCGAATTGCCCACAGCTACAACAGTATCACACATTATAGCAAATATCAAAAACAAGTAATAAAAAAAGTTTTCACCGATTCACTTTTAGAATCGATGAATTAGATTAGCAATCGTTTTCATTCCAATA
>JAGLXK010000250.1 GCA_023132955.1 Candidatus Heimdallarchaeota archaeon | reverse complement strand
TTAACTGAACGAGTAAAAACAAAAGAAGTTCTTGTGATAGATTTTTCCCATATTGCTTTCGTTGCTTTATGGCATGCTCAAGATGAAATAGAAATGACTATTTATGGAGATGAAAGTGATTTAGTGAAATATTTGGTCACTAATCCAGATTTAATTGAACCTGGATTTCAAGTAATCAGAACTGAATACAACACAGATGTTGGTCCTGTAGATATTAGGGGTGTGGGGGAAAATGGTGAGATAATTGTAGAGGTAAAGAAAAGAAATGCTACTCCAGCAGATGCTCATCAACTTAAAAGATATATAGAGTATTTTGTTGAAAAGGAGAAAAAAGCTGTAAAAGGAATACTGGTGGCACCTAATTTTCCAGATAAGGTCTTGAAATATCTAAAAGAAAATAACTTAGAAGCTAAACAAATTCCCTGGGATCAAGTGTTCCCAACTATAAAAAGATCAAAAAGTGCTCAACTAGAAGATTTTTTTCAAGAAAAAAAGGATGAAAAATAGGTAATACTAAGTTCCACATTGTTCTTCTGGTAAAACAGCCCAAAGGATAATATATATCCAGAAAGTAGCAGTTCCAAATATAAGACCTAATATGGTTAGTAATCTAACTAAGCCAACATCCATACCGAAATATCTCGCTATACCAGAACTTACCCCACCAATTTGCTTATCATCTGAACATCTAACAAGTTTATCAGGACGTGTACGTTGAACAGGTTGAGCAGGAGCAGCTTGTTGAACAGGTTGTTGAGGAGCAACTTCTAGTTCTAAACCACATTTTCCGCAGAATCTAGCGTGATCTGCGTTTTCAGTTCCACATTGAGGACAAATCATAATTATCAACTAACTTTAAAGAAATCACACTTTAAAATGTATCCATTTAAAATGGTGAGTCTTCCATGTTTCAAGACCTTAAGAGATGATTTATTGCATTAATTTTATATAGAAGTCAACATCCTCTGAAATACATGACTAAAGACCCTTTTGTTGTTATTAATCCAAATGCGAATACTGGCAAATTAGGCAAGAAATTAGAAAAAGCACTTAAAATAGCTAAAGAGTATATTGGTAATTTTGACCATGCTGTCACAGAGGGGCCAAGGCATGAGATGGAATTAGCGCAAAAAGCAATAAAGGATGGATATAAGACTTTAGTTGCTTTTGGCGGTGATGGAACTGCTACCAATATGGGCGATGTAATTGTCAATCACCCAGATGTGACATTAGGTTTAATCTCTGCTGGATCTATGTGCGATTGGCACAAAACTCATTCCATCCCCTATAGCTTGGAGGAAAGTTTAGCCATCATAGCTGAAGGGCACAGTGAGAAATTCGCTGCAATTAAATGTAAAGGAGATAAAGAAACATACTCATTTGATATGACTGATGGAGGATTTTCAGGAGAAGCTGCAGCTGCTGCTCATCATGAAATGAAATGGATGAGAATCGGGGCGATTAAATATAATTATCTTGCTCTGAAGTACGTAATTAAAACCAAAAACACTCCTTGCTCAGTTACGATAGATGATCAAGAGCCAATTAAGATTGATGAATTATCAAACTTCTTTGTAGCTTTAGGAGATGATATTACTGGCTTTCATGTAATGCCAGGTAACTACGTTTTTTGTGATAAAAACAAGGATTTGGGAATCGGAATTGTCCATGGAAAGAAGGGATTCAGTAGAATAGCCATGCTTGTAAAAGCAATTCCTGGAAACCATTTAGGCTTAGAAGGTGTATGGTTTTCTAGAGGAAGAAAGATTACAATTGAATCTCATGGTGTTCCTCTTTGTTGTGAAGCTGAAGGGGAAATCTATAATGAAGAGAGTTTGAAAGTTGAACTCGAGAGGGTTGATGACGCTATTAATCTTATAGTTCCAAAGGAACGCGAATATAAAATTGAATATGATGAATCATACTTCCATGAAAAATTTGAAGATTCCTTTGTAAAGCGCAAATATGAACGATTATCAGATTTTAAGAAATGATTCTCCTTAAAATTTCTCCTTGTTGAAAAAAGATTTAAAAAAGTACATACCTATTATTTACTAGCCACTATTTGCAAGCGGTGATAAAACACATGTCAAAAGACGAAAAAAAGAACGCAATCTACATAGGTAAGAAAGGTACTATGAATTACTGTCTAGTCGTTGTTACAATCTTCAATAAAGGTGAAGAGGAATGCACAATACTTGCTAGAGGTAGATCAATTTCCAAAGCAGTCGATGTGGCAGAAATCTCAAAAAATAGATTTTTACCTGAAATAGTCGAAATTGCAGATGTAACTATCGGTTCAGAAGTATTAGATAGTGATGGACAACCAAAAACAGTTTCTACTATAGATATATTAATGAAACGCAAAGTATAGATGGAAGCAGCTATTCAACATACAGCTGATGATTATCTTTTATTTTCTCTGCTTTTTATATTTTACATTAGTGAAA
>JAGLXK010000025.1 GCA_023132955.1 Candidatus Heimdallarchaeota archaeon | reverse complement strand
ATGCTGCTCTCATGAAGTCAGAATAAAAATTATAGATGGGATCCATAGGATAATATTGACTAATTTCAATTTGTTTAATTTGAGTTAAAATTAATGGCTCATTTTGAACAGTTGGAGAATATATAGTTTCAATTAAAGTAGGAACCTTGTATTCAATTGAAACCAGCTCTTTTTGAACTTCATCTGATGTTAAGAATAAAAGAATATCATAACAAATATCTGGATAGAGCGTGTCCTTTGACATTCCCCATCCCTTAATCTCAACCATTGGAGAAATTCTTTCATTAGTAGAAGATATAATTGGGAGAATCTGAACTCCATAATTTGTTCCTAGATCATTCAAAGATGGGATATACCAACCTCCATAAATCAACATTGCTCCTTTGTTTGTGATGAATGCTTGTGTAGCTGAATGACTGGTATCATCATAACTTACACATCTCTCCACATATTTTAAGTTGTAAATGAATTCCATTGCATTTTTAGAAGCAGTGTCATTTACTGTGATGGAGTTGTTCTGATATAATGGTCCATGGCCAAAACCTGACTGAAAAGCTGGCCACATATAAGGAGACAATGTTCCCCATACAAGTCCATACTCCTGATTCACAGAGCGATCAGTCATATTAACAGCTGCTTCGACGAATTCTATGTCCGTCCAGTTTTCTTGGGGGTAAGGTTGACTATTTTGATCAAAGACATCCTTGTTATAAAATAATAAAATTGAATCATACCATAAAGGTAATCCCCAAAGTTCGTTCATGTAACTTAAACTATTAATTGCTGAAGGGAGATATTTTGCTTCATCTGTAGGCGAAAGAAAATTAGTTAGAGATCGGATATACTCTAGCTCTGTAAGTTCCCCAAACCAAGCCCCCTTACCAAGGAAGATGTCAGGCGCATCACCTGTCTGTGCTACACTAATGAACTTGTCTAACCACCCAGAAGAAGGTTGCTCAATAAGATTAATATTGATGTCTGGATGCTCTAGCTCATACTGTTCTATAGCATCTGCTATAACTTGAATACCTTCATAAGTGTACCATAAATCTATCTCAATATCCTTTTGTGGTCCCTGATAAAAGCTGAAATAAAACGCAGGGATTATAACTCCAAGTACTGCAATAGAAACTGCTATAATTTTTACATACTTGGAAACCATCTTATATATTCCTTCTAAATTCTCTTTTTATTGTTTTGCGTTTAATTGTTAGGAAAATGATGTATATATTCAATTTCTTTGTCTATTAATTTATAAATTAAAGTACTGCCAATTAATAAAATTTATATCACGAATACAGATAAATTTACTCATGAGTGGCAAAGTCAGTACAATTTATTTTGGTATTATTTCAGCTTTAATTCTTACTGGAGCTGGTTTAGGCATATATTTCGGTGTGTTTTATGAGAAGACTCTTGATACAAATGTTGTCTTGACTCTCCAAGGATCAAGTTCTACAAAGAATTATACGATGACTGAAATCAGGGATTTCGCTAATATTACAGGATATGCTGGTTATAGGAAATCTTATGGCACACTAGTAGGACCAAATCTTTACAAAGGTGTAGAAATATCAACTCTTCTAGATGATGTAGGGGGGTTAGCTAGTGGAGAGGAGCTTGAGATATTATCTAGTGATAATTATAAAGTCATTTTTACATATGATATGCTTAATGGACATTTTCCTGCATACGATAGTACTACTGGAGATTACTTAGGAGTAGGAAATTTTAGTATTATTTTAGCATATGAAATGAACGGGGAGAACTTAGCTCCAGGAGATGGAAAACTAAGAATTGCTGCTGTAGCTGAGGATGGAGAAATGTATTTATCTGATGGTTCACCGTGGGTGAAAGATGTCGTAGGACTTAAAGTTATAGCTCTAAGTTCATGGATTGTTTATTTATATGGAATAACTAACGATAGTATAGATAAGCCTACCTTTGAAGCGTTTATGCATTTCAATGAAGGAGAAAATAGATTGATTTACCAAGTACAAGAAGGAGATAGATTTAACACATATGAAGGCTTAGCATTATGGAGAATAATAGCGATAATTGATGGAGGAACTACTGATTCCTTTAATGAAACGCTTGCAGAATTAGGTTATAATATTATACTCAAGAATTCTTTAGGTGAAACCGTTGTTCTGAATGCAACAGACATTGCATGGAATGATAGTATTATATTAGCTGCTA
>JAGLXK010000249.1 GCA_023132955.1 Candidatus Heimdallarchaeota archaeon | reverse complement strand
ATCAAACAGTAACTGTAGCTTGTATCGACAACAATGATGATGACACAACTGTTAGACAGGATTTGCATAAAATTCAGAATGAGTTTCATTCCCGTTTTGCACATGAATTGAAGGATTGGAGAGGTAGGGTAGAACATTTTGCTAATATGACTGAATATGTAGACACTCAGCTTAAGAAGTATAGTATTCCAATAGCCAATCTGTCTTATTCCAAGCTAGAGCTTAATCCTCAGATTATTAGCAGAGATATCGGTTATAAATTTAGTAATCAGCAACAAAAGGTGATTTCTTTATTGAAATACAAGGGGTCAGCTACTCTAAGTGATATAGTGAAACTGATGAAATTAACTGAAAATGATGCAGAAAGAGCTACTAACGATTTATTATATAAGAATGTGATTCGTCAAGTTCCAATATCTTAGAAGTTTTTCAGAAGACAAAGGCTTTAAATATATTTTATGTTCAAAGCCACTGATAATATGTCACTTATCGATTATTGGAATCTATTATGGGGATTAATCAAAAATGATCCCAATATAGGTATAGGTATCCTCATAGCGTTGTTAGGGTTAGTTTTTCTAATTTCAGAAATTGTTACTAAAGTAAGGCACGGAACAACTTCTGAAAATCTTATGTTGGCATTTATAGCTTTAACTTTCGGTCTTGTGTTAATTTTTCTTAGTAATTGGCTAATAGCCATTGCTTTGGGATTATTTGTTTTAGCTGTTTATCAAACATATATGTTAAGAGAATCTCCTGTTTGGCGGGAATTAATGATTATTTCAGTTGTAACATACTTTATATTTCTAGTTGGGACTGTTGGAGACAAAGTATGGCAACTTGTTACTGGTGAAAAGAACGAATTGTTTACAGGTTGGGCTTACAACCTTATGCTTTATGTTTTCATAATCCTTGCTCTGATATTCTTTGGGAAGAAATTCGTACTTGTTAGTCGTTTAATGTCGCCACAAATTCTATACTTAACACTTTTTGCTCTAGCATATGTAGCACTCTATGGTGTTGGTAAATTAGTTCCAGGATTTGATAACCTTACATGGAATTACCTTGGCATTTATTCATTTACATTGTCTAATTTCTTCACGATTAGTGGCAGTACTCTTTTGCCTAGTGTTGGAAATCATCTAGGTGGTCTAGTAAAAACAGATTCTCTTCTAGTTCAGCGAACTATTTTCCTTTCACTTGGACCGTGGGAGATAATTATACTTCTTTCAGTTTTCATGTATTTTATTTCAGGCTGGTTACTTACATTTTTACTAAGAATTAAACCAACTAATGACAAAAGAGTTCTGAGGATTGTTGAAGAGGTTAGAGTTCGTATAGGAACTAAGAGAAAAGTCAAAGTAGGGTTTGTTGAAGCACCCATTTTGAATGCAATGGCATATGGTCCTCTTTTTGATCAAAGAGTCGCACTTATTGCATCAAGTTTAGATGAATTTAGTGATGATGATATACGCGGAATCGTAGCTCATGAATTAGCTCATAATCGTCGAGGTCACATTATTTGGTTACAATTATTAGCATGGATAGAAATGATTATCAAAAAAGGATTTTTACTCCCAGCTACAACATTAGATTATGCTGCAGTGAAAGGTCTTATCCCATTTGGATTGTATTTCTTAATCAGTTATGGGATAATAGCTATTCTATATATATTTGTTAGAATCTTAGAGGGTGATGCTGATTTACAAACTAAGAAAGCTGGTTATGGTAAAGAACTTGCTCAAGCTTTGTATAAGCTTGAAGGCTTTTATCAAGGTGTAGCGGGAGACTTTGGTTTAAATGTACAATTATTGACAGGTAGGGAGTTCACCCCAGAAGAAAAACAAAGATTCCAAGGTGAAGCCGCAATGAGACTTTACAAACATCTTTACAGACCTGGTAGGTGGGATATGGTTGCAAATATGTTTATGTCTCATCCCCGAACTGCATATAGGATAGTTGCTGTTGTAAGTGATGACTACTCCCCAGTTAAGGGGGCACTTTTACCCTTTTGGTTTGTTCTTCCAAATTTCATAAGAGGAAAATCGATTAAAAAACTAAGTAAAAAGAGAGAAGAATTCTCTAAACTTATTTCTGAGAGATATACTGAATATCATGGAGAAAAAGGAGTAGAATCATTTTTAGAAATCACAAGGATGAACGACTTGATTTCAATGCTAAAGGGGAGATATGTTGTTGCATATGATCGTATTTTTGATGATTGTATTGAAGGTGAAGTGACTGACATTGAAATAAGTGATACTATTGTTAGACCTCTTTTGTTGAATATTCAAGCAAAGAATGAAACTAAAAAGATACTCTTTACAGATTATGTTATACATGATGCTCAAGTAGATGAGAAGTACGTCTTGAAAAATGGAAAAATAGGTAAATTGGTTTCATGGCAGAAAGAGGAAAGAACTCAAAGACCAACCTTTACTTTTCAACAGACAGACAATCCTTCAAAAGAATTTGAAAGAGATTATACAGGTAAACCAATATCATATTTTACAGATTTAATTGATAAGGAAGTATTTAGTTACAATGACGGATTAGATAGAAAAGCTGTTTTAGAGAATATTTCTTGTAAAAATAATCTTGCTTCTTCCCTAATTACTCTAAAAACAGATGATAATGGAAAAATGAAAACATTTGAATTGAATGGTAAAGACATTATTATTGATTTACCCCCCGTACTAGTAAGATTAAACTATGATAAAAAGGAAAATCAAACAGGACTTATAGAATCAACCATAGGAAAATCTGTAGTTCTCTTTACGAAAGAGGAAATTGAAACAGGAATTGCTTGTATATTAACTAGCTTAAAAGACGACAAAGTAGCCTATAAAATTAAAGATAAAGAATTTGAAATTGAAAGAAAGAAAATAGATTATATCTATATCTACACAGATATACCTAAGTTTATAGTAAAGAAACATGTTTCGTTTTTTGATAGGATACTTATGCGTATTTCCAATATAAGGGATATGAAGTACATTTTCGGCTGAGTTTTTAGCTAAAAACTCTTTTTTTACATTTTTTCAAATTTTCTAGTTTCATGATTTTTGTCAATACATTGCGTTCTTAGATATTTCCAGTATATTATGCTGATATTAATCCTTGTTTTTAAT
>JAGLXK010000248.1 GCA_023132955.1 Candidatus Heimdallarchaeota archaeon | reverse complement strand
TCAAGTTCTTAATTTCTCAGAATGTGGATAATCTACATCTTAAATCCGGTATTAAACCTGAATTGATAGCTGAACTTCACGGGAACTATATGTTTATGAAATGTATAGAATGTGATACTAGATATAAGCGGGAAGAGATTGGTTGGTATCGAGAAATTCATGGAAGAGGTTTTAGAACAGAGAAACAACTTGATAATCAACCAGTATGTCCAAAGTGCAGTGGTAGAATAATTTCTTCTGTTATTAACTTTAATGATCCTATGCCTGATAAAGAATTGGCTATATCAAAGAAACACACTCAGAAATGTGATCTAATGTTGGTTGTAGGATCAAGTTTATCTGTTTTTCCTGCTACAGGATTGCCTAGAAAAGCACAAAAGAATGGAGCGAAATTGATTATTATCAATATAGACTCCACACCTCTCGATGATGTAGCTGATATAAAATTAGGAGTTAAAGCAGGTCCAATCTTAACAGAAATTGTTAATAAAATGGAAGTTTAATTCCTCAAAAAAATCTAGGTCAACAGATAGTTTTACAAGGGAATCTTTTTGTCAAAAAAGAAATGCGACTATCCAAAAAATGAATACAAAAGATTGGTACCAAGACCAGAACTATAGGTTATCTGCAAAAACTAACCAAATTCATTTCTATAAAAAAGTTTTAATTGATAATTGTGTTGTTTACATGTTAGACTTCGGTGAGAATATTTGGTCATAACAAAGTCGCAGGAAATTAAAGAAATAGAAGAATTGAAGTTTAGTGGTAAATACTACGAAGCTTTAGAGAGAATAGAAGAAATTCTGAAGAAGAAAGAAAAATCTATAGTTGAGAAAATCCAAATTGAAATATTAAAGAGTGAGATTCTCTATTACTTAGGTTGGTTTGAAAGTTATAGAGAAAAACATGAAGAAGGCTTAAAAATATCCTCTGAAGCATTAGTAGAAAGTGAAAAACTGGGGGAGATGGTTCTTGTCTTTGATTCTCTTTTTTGGAAAAACATGCTTTTATGGGGTTTAAGAAGATATAAGGAATTTGCAGAAGGTGGAAACAGGCTTGAAGAAATCATCCTAAAATTAGAAGGGGAAGATTATTCGATTTTAAGAGAAAAAAAAGTATACTTGTCATTGATAAAGGCGAATGTTGGATATGGAAAATCAATGTATGTGGAAAATTATAAATGGAATAGCCAAGAATCAATAGAAATTTTAGAAAAAGGAGTAAAAGAAGCTAAAAATACTGAAAATAGAGAAATTCTAATTCTCTTGGTTCTTTTTTCATCACATATGTATTGTATAACAGGCAACTATGATAAAGCAATAGAACTTAATAATAAAGCATTAGAGGTAGTAGAAGAATTAGGTAATGACTATTGGAAAGGTCGGATATTAGGACAAATTGGGGGGATTTACTGGAATAAAGGAGAATATGGTTCACTTCTGGAATACGCTAAGAAATCCTTAGAAGTAAGAGAAAGAATTGGAAATGAAAGATTTCTAGCTCAATCTTACGGTCTAATAGGTCTGTTTTACTTTGAGACACGTGAATTGAAAGAAGCTTTAGAATACACACAGAAAGGTCATAATATTCTTACTGCGAACGGGAAGAGAGGTGACGAACCAGGATTGTTGAACAATATTGCTGTTTGTTATAAGTATTTAGGTGAAATAGACAAAGCGTTAGAATATCTCGAGAAATTATATGAGATTCAAAAGAAAAACGAATATTTATACGAAACTTATCTTACTCTTGCAAATATTGGTAGGATATATTTTCACAAAGGGGAATTAGACAAAGCGTTAGAATTAATAGAACAAGTCCTTGAATTTTCTGAGCGTTTAGGAGAAAAATTTAGGATAGGTAAAAGTCTGGTATTTGCTAGTTCAATTTATAGTAGAAAAGGAGCATTCAACAAATCCTTAGAATATCTTGAGAAAGCTCTAGAGATTTTTTTAGAAATCGGTAATAAAAGATTGCAAGCTGATACTTGCTACAATTTCATAGTACTTGCTACAGAAAATGATAAAATGGATTTAGCGAAGGAATACTATAAGAAACTTGAAGAAATAATTGAAGATATTGAACACAAAAATCTCAAACGTTTAGTTCTCATCGCTGAAGGAATAATATTAAAGAGCAGCAGCGAATCTCGAGATAGAGATAGAGCAGAAGTATTGTTTGATCAGCTACTTCAGGAAGATATAGACCCCTATATTACAATGGAAGTTCTTTTACAATTAAGTGAACTACTTTTAACTGAATTAAAAGAAACTTCTAATGAGAGATATCTAACTAAACTGCAAAAGAACATCAGCAAATTAGTTGAGATAGGAACTGAGAACAATTTTCCATTAATAATTATTGAAAGTTTATGGTTTAAATCTCAGTTATCTTTGTTAAATTTAGATGTTGATAAAGCACGAGAATTACTTTCACAAGCGCTTGACATTGCTGAAAGAAAGGGACTAAACAGATTAGCCTTGAAAATGACTAATTCTAAGGAACAGTTGATTAAGCAAAAGATTGAACTTGAAGAGCTAGAAAAAGAATCTCCTACCATTTCCCAAAGAATGGAACTAGTTAAAGTTGAAAATGGTTTCAAAGAATTAAAACAAAAGGAAATATTCAAGTTCAAAATCGATAAGGTTGAATCATCCAAGAAATTGCTTTCTTTGCAAATTTAGACAGATTTTCTTTTACTTTTTCCTTTATTAATTAGGTTTATCAAATTAACATATGGGGATTTATAGTAGATTTATATGATTAAGATAAATCTTCCTCCCCCTTTATTTTTTTGAAAACCCAGAATTAGTTTTTTAAACAAGCTAAAAAAAATAAATCTTTATGACAAGTATTAGAAATAATATCAAGAAATTCTATTCCGAGTTAATTATGTTTGCAATCTTGTTCTTATTCTTCTTTCAAGCGCTTTCTGATTTAGTTGAAACAATTTATGGTTTTGCTTTCTTAAACCTAGAACCTGATGAGAACATTCTGGGATTGGTATTTCTTATTACTCCTGTTGTGCTTTTATTCTTCCGTAAAAGGCTGCCAGATAAGATATTAGTTATACTAGGGGAATTAATAATTTTATCTAGATTACTAGATCCATTACTAAAAAGACAAGGAATTTTGGTTACTTCAGGTTTAGCAGTTGGATGTTTCTTAGTTTTCTTTCCAATTTATTTAACAAGGATGAAAAATGAAGAGAAGAAAACGAGTACAACTCTTGGACTATCACTTGCAATTGCTGTCGCATTATCCATTTTGCTTAGATCTTTAAATTCCTCTCTTGACATATCGATGTATAGTTGGTATCAAGTGATTGGTTGGATTTTCGGTATAATTGCAGGAATTATGCTATTTGGGATGAAATTCAAAAGTGAAGGACAGAAGGAAACTCAAGAAGAAATCAAAGAGTCTTCAAAAGGAAGTGGTTTTGGTAAAAT
>JAGLXK010000247.1 GCA_023132955.1 Candidatus Heimdallarchaeota archaeon | reverse complement strand
TCTATTCTGAAATTCTTACAGAATTAAAGATTATTAAAGAACGAGTGTCAGATAATAAAGAAGTCATTCAAAAAATCTTAAAGAAAGAGTAATCTTACTCTCTTTTTCTTTTTATTTATTTTTTTAAAGAAATGATTTTTTATTCTAAGAATTTCTTCTACAAAAAACTGTTATTTTTATTAACACTATTTAAAAGAAATAAGAAATGGAAAACCACTCAGATGGGAATGAATTTTCTGATTTAATGAAAGAACTCAAAGAAGAAGTAAAGGATAGTAAAAAATTCTGGTAGAAATGTTTCATTTTTATTTTTCCTTTCGTTCAGAACCTTTACAATCATTAATTCAATAGATAACTAATGTTTGAGAGATTTGTAGGAGATGAGAATAAATATTTTTATAGGAGCTCCTTTCCTTTCCTTTGTATTAGGTATTGATAACTGTGAGTACAAATGAATAAGATCGAACATGCCAAAGATATAATACGAGACGCAGTAAGAAAAAACCCAAAAATAGCAGTAGCATGTTCATTTGGCAAAGATAGTATGGCCACAGTTGATATCGCTCGAGAAGTTGCCCCAAATATTCCTATTTTTTCTGTTATGACTTTCTATAAACCTAAAACCACTTTTAAGTATCTATTACAAATGAATGAGAAAATGGACTTGGATGTGCATGTTTATATGGTTGCTGATGAGATTCCTGAAATTTTGAGCAAAAATAAGATTAAAACCACATTGTTATCAACAAAAAGGTTTAACGCAGCCAAAGCTAGATATTCAAAAAGTATCTATGAAGTGAATCCCGATTTGTGTTGTAAATTACTTAAGGTAGACCCCACAAAAGAAGCGGTTAAAGATTTGGATGCATGGATATCTGGTCTAAGGAATACAGAAGGAGTAATACGTAAAGATTATCATGAAATTGAACACAAAGGAGGATTGGTGAAAATAAACCCCATTCTCAGCTTTACTGAAAAAGATGTCTTAGATTACTTAAAAAACAATGATATCTTACTTCATCCATGGTATCTACAAGAATTTCCAGATGGTCGAAAATATAGATCATTAGGATGCGAACCCTGTACAAAACCAATTTCAACTGATGTACCAGAACGAATGGGAAGATGGCAATCAACCAACAAATGTGCTGGAGAATGTGGTATTCATACCCAGATTCTGAAGAACTAAACTATTCTGGAAATAATTAATGTTAAACAGCTTGTTTTCTAAACTTTTCAAATTCTCGAATTGGATTTACGTGAATCTAAACGTAAAAATATCATATTTGCATCTTAAGTAATTTTTATGAGAAAAATCTTAAAGAGAGAGTAATCTAACTCTTCTCTTATTTTTTTTTTCTTCTTATTCTCTTAATTTCTTTTCAAAATGGATTTTTTTATTCTTCTTTTGTTCAATTGATTGTGTCTTTTGATGCTTTCTTTCAGGACTCTCTCTATTCATTCCCCAATTCAGCAATTTTGTTCTTTCTTGTTTGTGAACACTTAAGCAATTTGGACAGTGTTGATTTTTCAAGAACCATTTATACAACTCTTTCTTGTGAGCAACAATATTGCAGCATCCTAAGCGAATCTTTTCAGTTTTGTCAATTTGTTTTAGCTCTTGATTACAAAAATAACAATTGCCTTCAATCTTTTTCTTTTTCTTCTTATCCTTAGTTTTCAAAAATCACACTAATCCTTCTAAAAATAGATCAGTTTTTGAATTGATAAACATATGGAATTTTGTTGACAAAAAGTATCGTGTTTTTTTACTTAGGAATTAAGGACATTACAATTAATACAGACTGCATTTAAATGGAAAATAAATGGTGTAGAATTTAATTTAATTCTTAATAACAAAAAGAATGATTTAATGGGAATAAGTTTTGAGTCTCATTCGTTTTACGCAAAGGAAGTGAAAGTATTCTTATTCTATTTGTTTTCTTTTTTCTTATTCCTTGATTTTGAATAGTAAGACTCTAACCTTTCCAAAATGTCTTTATTCTCCTCTTTCTGAGCAAATTCTACAAATGTTTTTATCGCTTGTTCTGTTTCCTTAGAAATTATATGCTCAACTAAACAAGCATCATCTGATGCAATTGAACTTTCAATATTTATAATTTTAAAAAGTTCTTCAATAGATTTGTGTGTTTCTATGAGTTGTTTGCCTAGTTTAAATCCCCTTTTAGTTAAAGTAACTCCCCCATACTTTTCATACTTGACTAGCTTTTCATTATCCAATTTTTGAGCCATCTCAGTAACAGTAGCAAGACTGCTTAGTCCCATTTTATTCTTTATGTCACTAACTTTCGCTATTTTTTTTTCTAAACAAATAACGTAAATCGTTTCGATGTATTCTTCTATTCTAACAGTCTTCATATGAGTTCGCCAGAGTTAAACAGATAAATATTAAATTACTTGCTTATTAGTTAGCTTGTTCTTTTTGTGATTCGTGTCAATAAATCTCGGTACATTTTATATTTTTTTGGTTTATAACCCAAAATGGAACAAAAGTTATATACTAGACGTATTTCAGTCTACCGAAAATACATTTCGGTCTACCGAAAATAAATTTCGGTCTACCGAAACTTGATAGTAATTGAAGTGGTATAATGACTGATAAAGAAATTACATTGGATCAACTAGAAGTTGGAGATGTTGCTAAGGTAGTAAAAATAAGCACATCAGGAGATTTAAGACGCAGACTCATGGAAATGGGCTTAACAAAAGATACTGTGATTAGAGTAATTGGAAAGGCTCCCCTTGGTGACCCAATAGAGTACAAATTTAGGAATTACAATTTGTCTCTTCGGAAGGAAGAAGCAAGCAAGGTTATTGTTGAATGTTAACTAAAGAGGTCATTAAAACTATGAACAATGAAATTTTTATTCCCCTCGGATTTGTATCTGAAGATAAGAAAGTAAGAATTGTTTCTATTAAAGGAGGTTCTCATTTACGTAACCGCATTAATGAAATGGGTCTTCGTGAGGGAGTAGATATAACAGTCATCAAAAATTCTATTGGTCCTGTTATTATTGCTATTGGACAGACTCGTTTTGCTCTAGGAAGAGGGATTTCATTGAAAATACTTACAGAATCTATAAACTAAAAGGTGAATAAATGGCTTATAAAACTAAAAATGTAAAAGAAATTCCTAATGGTGGTAAAATTTCTACTAATATTGCACTAGCGGGTAATCCTAATACTGGAAAAAGCACTCTTTTTAATGCTTTAACAGGTTTAAAGCAGAAAATTGGAAATTGGTCAGGAGTTACAGTTGAGAAAAAGGAGGGTAAAAGAAGTTTTAACAATTTTGAACTCTCTATTACTGATTTACCAGGTACTTATTCTTTGTCTGCTTCTTCCTTAGATGAACAAATTGCAAGAGATTTCATTATCTATGATACTCCAGAAATTGTTGTACAAATAGTAGATGCTTCGAATTTAGAACGTAATCTCTATTTAACTATGATGCTAAGAGAGTTAGGTGCCAGAGTAGTCATAGCTTTAAACATGATGGACTTATTAGAGAAAGATGGTTCATCAATCAATGTTCAAAAACTCTCAACAGAAATAGGTATTCCTATTGTTCCCATGATTGCTAATAAAAAAATCGGTATTGATGATCTTGAAAATGCAATTGAATCTGTTTATCTAGAGGATCAAAAACCTATGGAAATTAAATATTCGAAGGAAATTGAAGAGGTACTTTCAACAATTCAAAAAATGCTATTGTCAATACCCTCAATTCCCTCTAGTTTCAATTTGAGATGGTTAGCTATACAAATTCTCCAAAACAAATCAGATATTACTACACTTCTAGAGAGTTGGAACGTTAAAAGCAAGGTTATTGGAGAGTTAACTTCTTTTGGTAAAGAAGATTATGAAGCTGAAATAATTGATTCAAAATACGAGTATATTTCCAAAGTTACCTCAAAAGTTTGGAAGAAAGGTGAAACTAAGGTAACCCGTTCTGATTTAATAGATAAAGTTGTTACACACAAATGGCTTGGAATTCCAATCTTTCTTTTGGTTATGTGGGGTTCGTTTCAATTTGTTTTTGCTGTTTCAGTTCCATTTATGGAGTTGATAGATATGCTTTTTGGTTGGTTGTCGGGACTTCTAGTTGATAATATCCGAATTGAGTGGTTAGGTTCTTTACTAGGAGATGGAATTGTTGGGGGTTTAGGTGCAGTTTTGATTTTTGTACCTCCAATCTTTACAATGTTCTTCATATTATCAATTCTTGAAGACTCAGGCTATTTAGCGCGTGCAGCATTTGTTATGGATAAATTAATGGTAAAATTGGGTTTACACGGTCATTCATTCATTCCAATGCTATTAGGTTTTGGATGCAATGTACCAGCTATCATGAGTACTAGATCTTTAAAGAATAATAAAGACAGGATGATTACAATATTGATAAATCCATTCATGTCTTGTGGCGCAAGAATGCCTGTATTTATCTTGTTTGCAGGATTATTTTTCGGAGCATCAGCAGGAACAGTGATTTTTGCCCTATATGTTCTGGGAATTGTAGTTGCAGTTCTCACTGCAATTCTTTTAAGAAAGACATTCTTTAAAGGTGAATCTGCTCCATTCATTATGGAACTACCTCCATATCACTCACCAAAACTAAGATCTGCTACAATTGCAATGTGGGACAAAGGAAAGATGTACCTAAAGAAAGCAGGAACAATAATTCTTATAGGTGTTGTTTTTGTGTGGTTTTTAGCAGCAATGCCTTTTGGTGGTGTAGAGTATGGTGGTCCTGATACATGGCTAGCAGCTGTTGGTACATTCTTTGAACCTATCTTTAGACCACTTGGATTCGACTGGAGGATTGTTGTTGCTCTAATTGTTGGTTTTGTAGCAAAAGAACTAGTTGTAGGTTCATTAGGTACTATTGTTGGTGGTGGTGAAAGTGACGAAGGTATTAAATCTGCTATTTTAGCTGATGAAGGTTTCTATGCTTTAAATTCTTTGAGTTTAATGGTTTTCACTTTACTATATTTCCCCTGTGCAGCAGTTGTAGGTGTAATAAAAAAAGAAACAGGTAGTTGGCGATGGACAATCTTCGCAATAGTATATAGCACTGTTATTGCTTGGTTGTTCGCTTTCGCAGTTTTTCAAATAGGATCTCTAATGGGATCTGGATTATAGGTGATAAAAATGGAAAAGTCAAAGAACACTTCAAACAATATGAAAACTTCCTTACTTGCAGGTAGTCTTATTTTCTTAGTTGCAGCTATAGCTGAAATCATACTAGGAGCATTTAAGATGTATGCTGATTCAAAAGAACTAGAAGAACATTGGGTTAATATAATACCCTTTCCCCCAGGAATTTTTCCTGGATTAGTTGTTCTTCTTATTGGTTTGATATGGATTGTTGGTTATTTTGTGACTAGAAAAGGTCAAAATGCTAATGGGCACCTTTCTGTTGGTACTATAATTGCATTAGGATTCATTTTCTTGTTCATTTTGATTCTATTAATTGATATTTTCAACGCATACGCTTTGGGATTAGAGGATTATGACGGTTGGACCATTTTAGCTAGTTTGCGATGGATTATCTTTCTATCCCCGATTCCTATGTTCTTTACAATGAAATATAGAGAATTCATATTTACTAGAAAGAAAAAGACAATAATGCTACAAAGTTAGATATAACGAAAAAAAGAATGGTGAGTTATCATTGTTATTGGAATTATTAAATGCAGTTAATGAAGGGATTACAACAGTTCAACAATTTGCAGCAAAGCTAAACATGGATATTGATTTGTTACATTCTAAAATCGATCATTGTATAACTGTTGGATACCTTACAAAACAACATGTTGATAAGCAAAAATCATTTCAAGATAATCGATCATCAAGTAAAGGCTTATCATCAATTTCTTGCAACTTGTGCCCATTCTTTAACAATTGCTCTTCTATTGAGAATGATAATCAAATCTTTATCCTATCTTCAAAGGGAAAAAGAGCTATAGAGCATTTAGCTTCGATGCAGTAAAGGTATCACAACCTTTCTCTCCTTAGCTTTGCTATTTTCATCTATTTCTAATCGGAATCACATCCCATTCTTCACCATGCCCTGAAATCTCTGCTACTTCTGTCAGCGCAGCATCTAATTCTGGAGATATACCTTCAATTCCTGGATCTATGAATCCTCTAATTATTGTTGATAATGCTTTTTCTTCTGTGAAACCCTTCGACATTAAATAGATCAACTCTCCTGGAGCAATTCGTCCAATAGAAGCCTCATGACTCATTCTAGCACTAGGATTAAGTGCTCGTAAAGCTGGTGTTGCCTCTATCATACCCTCGTTGCTCATCATAAGCCCTGCACAATCAACATGTGCACGACAATTGTCCCCTTTCCCTATTAGCAAACCTGTTTGAACTATATTCCCTCCTTTGCAAACAGCTCTAGCGCATATCTCTGCTCTACTGTTGTCCCCTTCCATCATTATTGTCCCTCCAATATCACAATAAGTATTAGGTATACCCAAAATTATTGAAGCATACTTTGCTGAAGCATTATCTCCTTTTAAATGTGTGAATGGATACATCTGAATTGTTCTTGGAGGGTTGGTCGAACAATATGTACTTATAAATACCCCTCCCTCTTCAACAATGGTACAAGTTCTAGGTCTAATATCAAAGCTTGGTCCCCAATTATGTATCATTGTACTAACAAATTTTGCATTTTTTCCAACATATATCTCAGAAATAGCTAGGTGCAGACCCTTCTTGGTACCATGCGCTCTTGTACATCCTGTTAGAAGTGTCAATTCTGAATCTTCCTCTAGTATTATAATGTTATGAAGACCTTGTACCCGGGTTTTTCTTGTCATATATAGTGCAGCTTGGAATGGTTTATTTATTTTATAGCCCTTTTTTACTCTTATGAAAAAACCTCTTGGAATTGAGTTAGAAATGGCTTCAACAATTTCATCTTCATCTCTTCTTATTGCTTTGAACCAATACTTTTCTTTCAACCAAATATATTTTTCTAATGCTTCCGCTATTGGGATACACTCAAGTCCTTCAATGAACTGTGTAGTAACAAAACCACACTGTCCATAACATAAATAAGTTCCTGAACGGTTACTTTCATCCATAACCATTCCTACCTCTGCCAAGGTTCTAACATCTTTTGCTTTCATTTCATCTAATGAACGAATCTCAGGTGGAAGATTTTCTTTTAGACTAAGAATATCCTTTTCCTCTATATCTATAATGCCGAATTGCTCTTCGTTGGTTTGTACTTCTTTGTTATGTCTATTATCATACATCTAATCACAACTCCCTTTTCCTTCTATTACATCTTACACAATATTCATAACCATGTTGTTGTATCTGCTTCAGCATCTCTTTTGGATTTCCTGTGCAGACAATATTGCCACCCATCATTAAGTGTGCTTGATTCGCATCAAAATACTTTAGAATATCTCCTGTGTGCGTTATAATTAATCCTGTATTTTTAGTACTGATTTGATTTTGGTTCTTTTTTGGTTTTAAAATTTCAGTAAGCATCCCTCCAATTTTCCCTAAAAACTCCGGATCAATTCCTGAATCTGGTTCATCAAGTATAAAAAACTTAGGTGACGCTACAACCATCTGAAAGATTTCGGATCTTTTTATCTCTCCACCTGATAGATTAGCGTTAATTTCTCTATCAACGAAGTCTTGCATCTCAAATTTTTCTATTTGTTTAGAAATATAGTCTACCTTTTCAGGATTATTTTTTGAGTAGAAATCAATTATGCTTCTTAATTTTACACCTTTAATTGTGGGTGGTCTCTGTTGGGCTAAACCAATTCCTAACCTAGCTCTTTCATCAACTTCTAGATTAAGCAAATTTTTTCCTTCATATATTATTTCACCCTTAGTTACTTTAAATTGAGGATAACCGATAATAGTCATAATTAATGTGGTCTTACCACTTCCATTTGGACCAAAAAGTGCATGAACTTCTCCATCGAGTATTGTTATATTCACATTATGCAAAATCTCTTTTCCTTCAACTGAAACATGAAGGTTCCTAATATCTATCATTATTTCACCCTTAATTATTTCTAAATGTCACTTTTTAATTGTAAATACAAATTTGAAACCTATTGTAATGACACCATAAATTTTGGCTTACCGAAACTTTATTTTGTCTATTTATTAGTTTAACTAAAAGTACTAAAAACTAATAACTGTTTATAATGGAGATTTCACCCCAGTTTATGGAAATAAGTGTATATTCTACGCTTTTCTTTCTTTGGCTATATTAGTCCCATTAACTGCATATTGATATTTCAGATTTGATTCTAGAAGAAAAAACAACTGATAGACAATTTTTCTACCTGTATAATCACTTTCGTCAAATAATCATGCTAGAATTAGAAACTTATCATCTTTCTAAATCTATTTCAAATTGTTTTATAGATTCAGGTATACCATCATCCTTTGTTATTTTCATAAATTCTGTTCCGATTATTCCAGCTATTAGTTGTCTTTCTGTATCTGGTGCATTCATAAAAATTAGTCTTCCCCGTGGCATCTCTTTTGCATAGTTATAATAAGCTATTCTGTGATGATATCTGTCTAAAGGACCAGTTGTGAGAAACACTTCTTCCTTTATTTTCTTTAGTTCATCTATTATATTCAGCTTATTGTTTTGTAACGTACTTCGTTTGAATTTCCATGGTTGTATACCTCTACAGAATTCTAACATTCTTTCCCTATTTGCTTTATTGTTCATTCCCATTGTGAATAGATGAGCTAAAGGCATTCTTAATGCTGATAGAATGAACTTGGGTACAACTTTCAGCATAATATTATATCCTGATTTATCATAGACCCATTTAACCATCGGATCATGAACTACTATAGTTGGAGCTGTGAAATAACCATGAATTAAACCTTCCAAAACAATTGTTGAACCATAGCTTGAACCGTATAAAACAAAGTCTTTATCTTTTAATCCTAAGTTTTCAATTGCTTGACCTAAATCTTTTGCGGTTTGGTTCACAGTCATTGAAGCTTTACGAGGTTTCTTAATTCTACTAGACTTTTTTTCTCTTGTTTCTAGATAATAATACTCACCAAACCCCTGATGCGGAACATGAAAATCTACCCAAGAAATTGGAGCAGCAACATAACCAGGAACAAAAATTACTGGTCTCTTTGTTGTAATATTATCTGGTTTATGATGAAATACTCTCAGTTCTCCATCATCAATCGGAACATAGGTAATATCTGATGCTCCTTCATCTAGAAAAGTAGGAACAGCTCTTCTACCCTGCTTTAGGTATTTATTTATGGTTTCTTTCTGTTCTTTAGTATGTGAAAAAATTTCTTCTGATGTACGCATTTTCTCTTCTAATCCGAATTAATCAGCTAATATTTAATTTTACCCCTATCAAAACAGTATCTTAATATCCAAAAAAACTCTAAAGGAATAAAATAATATTTTATAGTAATGAATCAATTTATATAAGTCTGTGTGATTTATGTTTTGGTTGTGAGTAATTTGTTTTATTTCTCACAACCCTCCCTCCCTCAAAATTTTAGCGCTTTAACTCCTTTTTAACTGAATCTTGTATTAGTTTTTTGTTTGATTTCTTCTTAAGAACCCATGTTTTTTCTGGATGTATATTGAGAAGATTCTTTGCTTTGTCAACTACATCTATTTGAACTATCATTATCAAGATTTTTCCTTTTTTGTCTCGAATGCTCTCTATCAATTGATTAGTTGCATTGTACAATCCTTTTTTGTCTCTCTCCAATCTTCCAAACTCATCGATGATTATTAGCTTCGAATTGACAGCTGTTTTGATAGCCTGTTCTGCAAACTTAATTGCTTTTTCAGATATTACATAATCCCCTATTCGTTCCTTAATAGGGCTATTTTCAATATAATAATCACATTTTGCTCTATTTTGTAAATTAACAAATGCCTTCTTTTCATCACCTAGTGTTAAGACTCCGCCGATGGAAAAAGAATCTTTTAGATCTTCAATTATTTCAAGTAAAAATGTTGTTTTGCCAATGTGCCTTCTACCAGTTATTATAAAAAAACGCATTGAATCAGCTTCTACAACTTATTCCTTCACTATAATATCTCGCCATGATTCAAGAATATGAACAAACCCTTTTGCCCCTGCATCTACTACATTAGCTTCTTTCAGAACATCTAGCATTTCTTTAGTTCTTTCTAGACAATCCCAGCTTGTTTCGACTAGAATATTGATAAAATCTATCCAATTGATTTCAGGATTTTGAGATATAAGTTCAACAGCTTTATCTGTTACTTCTTTCATAACAGTCAAAATTGTTCCTTCAGTTGGGTTAAGAACAGATTCATATGCAAATTCTGTTCCATCCTTAAGAGCTTCTGTGAAAGTAGCAGGAGTGACTTCTTTCGCAGTGTCCAGATAATCAACAACACCTATAAGAAATTGAGAATAGATGACACCAGAATTACCTTTAGCTCCAACAAAGCTTCCCTTACTTATAGCTTGGAAAATCTTCTCCCCATTTCCTTCTTCAACTAAGTTCACTTCATCAACAATAGCTCGTAAGGTGTAATAAATGTTAGAGCCAGTATCTCCATCAGGAATTGGAAAAACATTAATAGCATTGATATTTTCTTTCTCTTTAGCAATTTGTTCGTGACTTTCTATCATCATATCTTTGAAAAGAATTGGATTAAGCGAATGAACTTTTCCTAGCATAGCTCTCACATTATCTGTAGGGTATTCTTACCTCTTTGTTTAAAAAGCTTATTTTACGAAGAAAGAACAAAAAAGAGTCCTATCGTCAATTTTAAGAACAATACATTTGGAAGTGTGAATGTTAATGGTGAACTAATTGGTAGAGGAAGGTCACTGGGGTATTTACAAAAACATAGATAATATGCCTTTAGAAAGGTTTGATTCGTTCAGAACTATAATTAATGAGTTCAACACAAAAGTGGGTCACATAACACAATTTTCTCCTATTAGAAGCAAGAGACCATTTGAACATATTAATGAGAAAGTAGAAATTATTCATTCTCCTAAGGATGATTCTTTTTGTAAAGTAGTTGAAGGGATTCTTCCTGCAATTCTTCTTTCAAAGGATTCAGAAAAAGGTGAAGATGCACTAAGCATAAATTCTGCTAAAACAAGTCTAACAAATCATATTGCTATTTCCATTGTCAACTTGTTTACACCTATGGCAAGGGTTCTGTACGATAATGTGCAGCAAATAACATCTATTCAAGATAAAAGTGTTGGTATAGGATTAGTTCATCTTCTTACTAACCATTATGATACTCTGTCTGAAGTACCTATCCCCGAAGTTGAGAAACTTCTAATCACAACAAGATTAGCTCAAAGGAATTCCATATCTGAACTTAGGGAGAGATACAAAACAGAAAAACTAACTGTTCTACATTTCTTTAATATCGGTGAAGAAGCAGGAGCAAGTATCTGTCATTTACATTCACAAACTTATATTTATGCAAACGAAATTGGACATGGTTGGACTTCTCTCGGTTTTTTAAGTGTTCCTGGTTATCATAAGAAGCTAAAGAATAATATGAATTATTGTCTTGCATGTGAGCTATCTAAAGGAGCTGAAAAGATTATTGATCCAATAGGTCAAAATATACTTCTCAAAGAGAGAAAAGTGTTTGAAAATGATGATTGGCTAGTAGTAACTGCTTTTTCACCTGAAAGAGATGGGCAACTCAGAATATTTCCAAAAAGACATGTTTCACAATTTATCGATTTAGACAATAAACAAATTGCTGATTTGGCGGAAGCCCTCGTTATTGCTAACAAGGCTCTTGATAACTTCATTAAAGGAACTAGCTTAAGTATGCATTTATTACAAGACAGAAATATTCTTTTCAGACAAGATAATGTTGGTTATGATTCAGGAATGCACTTAATCATAGATATTATTCCAATACAAAGAATAGGTGGAGCAGAAATTATGGAAACCTATAGAATTGCATCAATGTTTCCAGAAGATGTAGCTGCTGTCATGAGGGAAAGCTTAAAAGAAATTAAATAAGCCCCATATTGGAGTAACAAACATGGCAAATAGAGGGTCTGTACCAGCAGTTTTCATTTTACATGCATACCAACCTATTACACAAAAGAGAGAGGTTCTAGATAGAATCATAAATAATTGTTATATTCCATTCTTTGAGAATCTATTAATAAATAAGCACACCAAAATTACTCTAAATATCTCTGGATGTTTGTTGGAAAAATTAGCAGTTGATTATCCAGATGTTTTATCGTTAATTGAGAGAGCTATTCTAGCTAATCAAATCGAACTAATGGGATCAGCTTTCTACCATCCCATTTTACCTTTGATTTCCATTGATAATCAAAAATATCAAATAGGGAAGCAAAAGGAGTTTAGTCACAACATTTTAGGGGGTAGTACAAAGGTATTCTTCCCCCCCGAATTAGCTGTTTCTGAAGATATCATTCCTCAACTTATCGAGAAGAAATACGAAATAGTAGTAGTGCCAGAAAATAGCTATTTCCAGCTAGTTGGAGGAAATTATTTTCTGGAAAATGGCAAGAGCATATTAACTATTAAGCGAGATAAAGTGATTAGTAACAAGATTTCTTTTGATCATTTTAAGAGAGATGTTACTTTAGGATTGAGAGAACTTCAGATTAAATATAAAATGAGGGATTATCCTATTATCCTTGCCATGGATTTAGAAACATTTGGAGAACACCATGACGAATACTATGAATTTTTCTTCGAACTAGCAGCTATGGTAGATACTCTTACACTCTCTGAATGTGCAGAAAAATATCCAATCACTAGAGTTATTACAGATATTACTCCTTCCTCTTGGTCAACTTCTGAAGAGGATTTAGAGGATAATATCCCCTACCCACTCTGGGATCATCCTGCAAACCCAGTACATCAGCTGCAACATACTCATTTGAGATTGCTGGATCAAATAAAGCAATATCTGACGAATGGGGATTGGCTAGATGACTATCATGCAGCGAAGTATTCATGCCAGTTTTGGTGGGCATCTCGATATAGTTGGGGACCAGAATTAATTCATACTGGTCTCAAATATCAGCGAAATACTTTAGGTAAAATGATAGAGTATTTATCAGAGGATTCGCAACAAATAATTTTTAACCTATCAAATGACATAATCAAAAGAATAGTAGATATTGTATCAAAAATAGAGGAATAAAAATGAAGATAGTATTTGTTTCTGCTGAAGTTGTACCTTATTCAAAAACAGGTGGATTAGGAGACGTTTCATCTGCTATACCAAAAGCAATGGAACAACTTGGACATAATGTTAGCATATTCACACCTTTGTACAAAAGCGTAGATGTTGAAAAACATAATATCAAATTAGTTAAGAAAGATCTTCTAGCACCTATTGGTGATAAAGTAGAAGTTATTTTCGATTTATATGAAACTACTCATCCCGATAGTGAAATCCCTGTCTGTTTCATAAAAAACACTTATCTTTATCGCGATGGCATTTATGTTGGTGAGGATGGTGAGGATTATCCAGACAGTCCCATTAGATTCATCAGCTTTATGAAATCAATTTTTATCTCTTTAGAGCTACTAGAAACACCTATTGATATATTCCACGTAAATGACTGGCACTCAGGATTATTACCTTTCTTCTTGAAGACCGAGTACGGAGAACATAATTTATTCAAAAATGCTAAATCTGTTTTTACCATCCATAATATTGGTTACCAAGGAGTATATGGTTTTGAGACAATAGAAGATGCAAACATCCCTGAAATATATCTGAATGACGATCTTTTAGGTTTTCATGGTCTTATTAATTTCATGAAAGCTGGTATTGTGTATACTGATGTTCTCACCACTGTAAGTTCAAAATATGCTGAAGAAATTCAAACTAAGCAATTTGGATATGGGTTGGAGAAAATCATCAAAACAAGAAAAGATGATCTTTATGGAATTGTTCATGGGATTGATCTTGCTGTATGGAATCCAAAAACTGATGAATTAATTCCAAAAAATTATGATTCTAGGAGTCTCAAAGGTAAAGAAGATTGCAAGAATTATCTTCAGGATAAGCTCAATCTGGATGTATCAGATAAACCTCTATTAGGTATAATTACAAGATTAGCAACTCAGAAAGGTCTTGATTTAATTTTAAAGAAATTCACTAAAATTATGAATCTTGGTGTTCAGTTTGTTCTACTGGGAACAGGAGATCCAAAATTAGAGAAGAGCTTCAAAAATAAAGAAAAGAAATATCCTCAAGATTGCTCAATTAACATCGAATTTGACAATAGGTTAGCTCATCAAATCGAAGCAGGGTCAGATTTCTTTCTTATGCCAAGTAAATACGAACCATGTGGGTTGAATCAACTGTACTCCATGCTCTATGGAGCTGTTCCAATAGTCAGGAAAACTGGAGGGTTGGCGGATACAGTTCAAGATTACAATGAAGAAACAGGAGAAGGATCAGGTTTTGTGTTTGAAAGAATTAATGCTGATCATTTCCTTGAAGCTGTTGAAAGAGGAGTAAATCTCTACAAACAAGACAAAAGAAAGTTTACAAAATTACAAAAGAACATAATGAATAAAGACTTTTCATGGAAAAACGCAGCTAAACAATGGCAAAAAGTTTATTTGAAAGCAATAATTAAGAAAAAGAAGAAATAGGCACTCTGGTAGGTTTAAATCCTGTGATATTTTTCTTTGGAGGTATTTGTTCAATTTTCAGACCAAACACTTATTATTTCTCAAGAGAACAACTATTATTATGAGAAAATTTCTTTTTAGAAAAATTTATGTCTTCATAGTTGTGCTGTTATTATTGTTTGGAATCAACTCTAGTACAGCAAGTTCCCTTTGGAATTTGAGTTATGATTCTTATAGCTACACAAGGATTTCGGAATGGACCAGTTATGATCCTGCAATCAATATCCATGATGATAACTATACTGAAAATATAGTTTATTTCTATAACATTACACAAGGGGAAACTTCTTTAATATTCAGGACGAATGATTGGCAAAATGTCCTTCGATTTGTCCATTGTGAAACTCCTGAATGCTATGAAGCAGTACTAAATGCATTTGGATATGATAATGTAACAGACACATTAGAGTTAGATCTACGATATTCTGATTATGAAGAAATTCTAGCTTTCTATATTGGTGGACGTAATCCTTATTACGGATTGTACTGCACTTTACCATTTGATCTTTTAGAATTTATCACTATGATGAACACTTGGATGGGGCTATATGGATGCTTTCTACCAGTACTATCAAATATGTGTAATTTCACATATAACATCACTCAATACGAATTAAGATACGAAGAATTTTCATTAGAACACAAGACATCTTTCAGACATAATAGAAAGAAACTTGAAGGTGATTCATTCGAAATTGAGTTTAAAAGAAACTTGCATAATGAAAGCTATTCCGAAAATAAAGTTATCCTAAAAATGATGAATCAAGGCTTATTATGCTATTTTGAATTCAGAACCAAATTATTTGATGAGTATCATGATAAAATATATGAAATTAAAGATACAACTTTTAGTTTTTCTTTAAACTCTGGGTATGAAGATTTCGCAGTTGTTACTCCTTTTGAAGTTTTAATTGTTTCAATGATAATATTGAGCATATCTCACCTATATAAAAAATCCAGTGAGAAAAAAAGAATGTATTAATATTTTCGTTTTTTCTTTACCAGATAAATAATAAGAATACTAATTGGAAGCATTAGAGCTTCAAAATTGCTAGCATGTGTTGATGTTACTTCTACTATTACAGTATCACTTATTTCATTACCATATAGATCAATGACTTTACATACGAATTCATATTGTTTGGGTCCCATTCCATCAATTGATATTTGAATGGGTTCACCGCGCCATATATCTGATTCTAATAGATCGTCATTTCTTGTAATAATGTAATGAGATGGATTCAAATCATAAGGATTCCAAGTAATATTATGACCTGAAGTTCCAGTTTCATATATAAAGTCTGAGGGATGATCAATTGTTGGAAGAGTTGATTCACTGTAAGGTATGCCTTCAAAATTTAATGGGTAAATATCAAATGATAGTTTGTTTCCATCAATAGAGTATGCTTTGATGTGATCCCAGTTCGACCACCAATTACCTTCTTCTAGAAGTTCATTATACCAGATATTATTATGGCCATCGTTATATCCTTGAGATTCTTCCAAAAAACCATTACTAGCAAAAGAATTATGATAAATTAGAGATCCCATTGATGTGGAAGGGATATAGATACCGTATAACTCACTCATACTTATGAGATTATTAAATATCTCACATGATTCTGAAAATGATAAATAAATACCATGCCCGAAATTATTGTCAATTATATTATTTGAGATTACTGAAGAGTCTGCATCAATTATATAGATACCTGCTGAATCATAGTAATGCTCATTTCCATTCAATGAACAATTATTTCTTTCAATAAGAGTTTCCTGTGCATTGTATAATTCAATTCCATAGAATGAATTATTATTACAGGTGTTATTGATTAATTGTATTCCATCAGCATAAAAAATAGCAATAGCAACCCTGTTTCTCGTACATGTATTATTCATAATACTTTGAATTGAAGAAATTGGAGAAGAAATATAAGATTCACCGTCTACATGTATTCCTATATGACCGTTATTAGAACAATTATTATTTAGTACACTTAATTTTCCACCAACATTCATTGAAATTCCACTTATAGAGTTATAGCTGCAGGTATTGTTTGTAATTGTAACGTTAGTACAGGAATAAAGTATTAATCCAATAGATGCATTTGTGAGAATTTGGTTTTCAAAGTTAATATTTGTACAATTAATACAGAATAATTGTCCATAATCCGGCTCTTCAATACTTAAGTTATTGACATTTACAAAATAACCAAGTTTCTTACCATTAATTGTATTATTTAGGAATAGAATTGTTGAAGGATCATCAAGTCCAGTTTTGTACATCATAAAACCGTTTTTGAAAAAAGTATTATTACTAATAATAAGTTGTTCTATTAATTTTAAGTATAATCCAGCTTGAGTATTATCTTTTAGAAGATTACCAGTTATATTTGTTCCATCTCCATATTCAAGATATAAACCGTATCTGCTATTATCTGAACATGTATTGTTGATTACATTAGAGTCTTTAGTCGAAAATAAGTGCATTCCATAATCATTATCTGAGCACACATTATTTGTAAAATTACAGCTATAAGAAGATGAGACTCTTATCCCTCTTTTATTATAAGAACACGTATTGTTACTTACTTCTGAAAAATCATCATCAAATAGAAAAATACCATAATCTACGTTACCTGAGCAGATGTTATTGACAACTGTTGCATTGGGAGAATCCCAGATTTCAATTCCAAAATCACTATGATTATTACATGTATTATTTATGATTACAGCTGTCCTTTCAGCTACATCATCTATCGAAATTCCTGTTTCTTGAGCACTAATTATGCAGTTTCTTACTATGAAATATTTAGTTGTATATTGAATCTTAATACCAATATTCATAGTTGTAGTGATAGTATAATTTTCAATTAAGTATGGTTCATTTTCAGTACCTAATCCTGAGAATCCTAAAGAGATAAAATCATCGTCTGAATCAATGACAATAGGGTCATGTGAAGTAGATGTTAAAAAGAGATTATTATTATCTCTGTTTGTAGAACCAATATATATTGAGAATTTTTGATTTTCTGATTCTGCAGCAGATTTATTCAAGTTACTTGAACTTAAGAACAGAATTAATACTGCTGCTAAAAATATTTTTCTTAATGACCTTGATTTAATTTTCATCTTTAATTCAACTTATGATAGTATACTAGAGAAGCTACACTGATTCAACTAATAAACATTGTGCAGAAGTTTAACACAACCATGAAAAATAGATATAGGAAGTTTTATACGAAATAGGGAAAAAATAAAGAATTAAGGTAACTCAAACCATTTGTAAACATCCTGTTCCCAAGCAATACTATCTTCTTTCTCAATTTTTTCAAGCAATTGATATTCAGTAGTAGACAAATTATCAGTTTTACATTTCTTAAACAGGACTAGTAATTTTTTGAAATTCTCATAGTGTGCTGTAACTCTATGCTCTGCGTAGTCACGAGCTGCCCAGGTTGATATAAGAAACTCCCAGTCAGAAGAGGAAAGCAAGAATAACTCTCTACCCAATTGATTAATAAGCCTTTTAGCAACATCAAATAGGGGGTAGTTAGTGTTTTTGAATTCTTGAATTGCTTCCAGATAAAGTTCTTCTACTTCGTATATATATTTCCAACACCATGTAGTGTTATCATTCAACCATATCCAATGGAAATTTCCTTCTCCCCATGATCCTTCAGGAAGAGAGACAAATGTTTCTTTATCTGGTGGATGCAATTTCAAATAACTTTTGCAAGTTGTAGTCTCTATTTCATCATCATTGTAAGCATGTTTGAGTACTCTTTCTAGAAAACCAATCCCTTCGAACCACCAGTGACCAAATAGCTCAAAATCATAAGGACTCACAAGAATTCCTGGTTCTGATGTGTTATTGTAGTTATCTAGAAGAGTTTCTTTAGCTATTTTGAAGTAATATTCGGAGTTTTCATCCAATCTCCCAACTGTTTTCAAGTCATTATAGATTTCTTTATTCCCTAAATCTACATCCTTTCCAGTAGTTCGCCAATATCTGTTCCCACTTGGAAAATGCTTTTTGTGAAATTCTAAGTAATATTCATCACCTGGGAAACCAATATCTCCTGACCAAACCATTACCCCTGTCTTATTATCTCTTGTAAAGAAATTAATTCTATTATCATATTCTTTAGAATCTTCTACAATATACGGTCTGTAAGGTGTTAGATCATATCCTTGAATCTCAGGCTTTTCTTTCTCAAATTGTTTCCAAAGGAATTTCAACGCATCAAATCTATCAAGATAAGCACCTATTCCCTTTCCACCTTTCAGCAGAGGAGTATCAACGAGGAAGTATTTGATGTTGTTTTTCTGAAGATAATAGTCTACACCCTTACGATCTATGACTTCTCCTGTAACAGGATTTTTCCATTGATAACCAGGCCTATAAGCTAATTCAGGAAGCCAAAAACCTTGAGAATCATTTCCTCCAAATCGATGTTTGTAAATACTTTGCCCTGCTTTGATTTGAGCGTTAACAGTTTCTTCTTTTCCAAGAAGAGGAAGATATCCATGAGTTAGACCACTAGTGATAATTTCAATAACTCCTTTATCTTGAAGATCTCTATAACCATCAGTTAGATTTCGATTGAATCTTTCAACGAACTGCTGTCTTACTGAAGAATAGTAGTTTGCCCATCTTTCTGCAAGATGTGCTAAATTACTTTCACCTATCCAATTAAAATGATCTTTATCTTTATAACTAGTATTAATCCTATCATCAAGATAATTCTCAAAACCCGCTTTGAATCTAGGATGAGCCAATTGTTCACTTAAAACAGGAGTTAAACCAATAGTTAACAGATTTGAGAATCCTTCATTTTCACTTAGATTTGTTAACATAGAAAGTGTAGGGGTATAAGTTTCAGCTGCTGCTTCATAGAGCCACACTTCACCGTGGGGCCATACACCTTGTTCTAAGACGAAGGGTAAGTGCCCATGTAGAACAAAATTGAGATATCCTTTGGTCATTAAGAACTACTAAAAATACTCATTCTTTAATTTTGTTGAATAATTACAATTTTTGAAGGACTCACAAGAGGTTATGCGGATAATGTTGTCGAATGTTGAGTATAATTCCACAACTCATACAGAACTTTTCTCTTTTAGCTATGGGTCTCCCACACTTTAAACACACATTAACCTTCTCTTCCTCATTTTTTACCTTTTTAATCACTTTTTTCAAGATAGCTCACCATCAAGTGTTTCGACCATTTGATATGTTTCATTCATTATTCTTTCTCTATCTTCGCTATTCTCAGCACAGACTTTTATTGTGATTCTACTCGGAATAATAGTGCTGAAGACATGGCTCCATTGTCTGTCATCATGAATGATCTTAACACCGTTTAATGTGTTTATTACCATGTTTTGATTATCCCTCTCATAAATCTTTTTTAAGAACAATTCTGGGTTCGAGACAAGTGAATACAATTTCTCTTCGAATATCTCTTTATTGCATATATCTCGTTCTTCTGCAAAGGTGGAAATATACTTGTGCTTCTCATCTCTTGCAAAAGATGATAAAAGTAAGAGAGTTGACATAAAGGGTTCAGATTCATTAGAAATGGTTGGGTGGATGTAATTACCTTGTTCATTAGCACCAAACATTGCTCGGTGAAACTGTATTGTTTTGGCAAGCTCTCCAGGAAAATCATTCGAAAAGATGACCTCTATCCCATTATCTTTAAGCCATGTTTCAAGAGGCCATAATGTATGAGATAGAACAACTTTCCCTTTCTTTCTTCCAATCATCTTGTTCTGGAGAAGAATTGTTACAATTATACAAGGATCTATCATTCTACCATGTTCGTCTAGGTAAAGAGCTCTTGAACCGCTAGGATCAAATGCTATCCCTAAATCACCATTTGCTGCAACGATTGTCCTAGATAAAATTGATAGCGAAATTGGACTAGGTAAGGATTCAGGTATTCCTTCTGGTTTGAAAGCATTTAATGTAAGTACATTGCATCCTTGTTCAGCTAAAATATTCGGAAAAACTTCTGCCATTGGTCCAAAGGCACAATCTACAACAACTGAATAATTCTGCTGCTTCAAAATTTCTGTTCCTACAGCTGAACTGATAGCTGCTCGATAGAGATCATTGGCTTGTTTTACAGACAAAATATCAGCTATTTTTTGAGGTTGAGATCTTTGAATTTTTATTTGAGAAACTTTGTTTTTTGAAAAAATATCCGGAAAGGGAATTTCGACACCTGTTTGATCAAAAATTCTTATATTGATCTTATTTGAAGTTCTATGTGCAGCTGCAAGATGAATTCCCGCATGAGCACTAAAACGTCTAAGAGCAAATTGAACGACAGGAAGAGAACTAGCATGCAGATCGAAAACAGTTGTACCTACACTAATCAAGCCAGAACTAAATGCTCTACTAATCATTCTAGTATCTTTTCGAAAATCTCTTGCAGAAACAACAACCGCCTCCTCACCGCCCAGATAACTTCCTAACAACGCTCCGAGAGTAGCAGCTCTTTCAGGAGACAATTCACTAGCTGTCCCAGCAAGCCTGTTCTTACGGATTAAATCGGAAAAATCATGATCGTCAGCAGTCATTCAATAAAAATATGATTCTATGTTTTTTAAATGTGTTTGAGAAAAAAGATAAGAAAAAGAGAATGTGATTATTTTTTCAATCGCTTTCTTATTCGGAAAATAACCATCATACTAGATGTAAATAGAATTGGTATTGTGAACAGAAACCCAGTTTTTGTTGGTGTGGGTGTGGTTATTGGTGTTTCAGGTTCTTTTGGATTTAGGGGAAATATATCTACAGAGTAACCATAACCTCCAATTCTGTAAGCGTAACTAACAATATTCGACCACCAATTACCTTCCTGAGTGTTAATATCGTACCAAGTGTTGTTGTAGCCGTCGTCCCAACCTTGAGATTTCATACCTGTAACATCATTTAGTTGGTTATTTATGAAATAATTATGGTGGATCAAGTTATGATCACAGCGAGAATCTAGAGATATTCCATATTCGAAATTTTCTCTAAATGTATTGT
This sequence comes from Candidatus Heimdallarchaeota archaeon, assembly GCA_023132955.1. GTDB lineage: Archaea > Asgardarchaeota > Heimdallarchaeia > Heimdallarchaeales > Heimdallarchaeaceae > UBA460. The sequence goes on along the minus strand of JAGLXK010000247.1, from coordinate 3,146 downwards.
GAGTAAATGTGCAATAATCTGTAAACTTAGCTTTAATTCCAAAGAAATTGTAGCTTATATTATTTGAATAGATATCCGCTCTTAAGATATTGTTCATGTAGACACCATCTACATTATTGTTTAGTATCTTTGATTCATAGACATCGATATCATTAACAAATAAGAAATACATCCCCCATTCAGCAAAAGCACAAGTAACGTTGTATATAATCATTTCAGAAGTATAGTATGCAAAGATACCAACTACAGTATTTTGCTGAAATATAGAACTGGTTACATTCACGTTTTCATTATATCGTAATTCCAAACCCCATATATTAAATTCACAGATATTATTGTCAATGCTAACATTGTCACAGTATAGAATATCTATTGCGTTAGCTGAATTATAAGAAATGATGTTATTTTTAATTTCCAAAGAACTGACGTAAATTGCAACAATACCATCTATATTGTTTTCGATTCTATTATCTGATATTGTTATATCATTGCATTCGACAACAACCATACTTGTAATTATGTTTGTTAATACAGTTCCAAAAATACTGCATGAATTGGAAAACGCGAGAAGTATCCCTATTTGAGTGTCATTAATAGCTTGATTGTATATTTCTATATTTGAAGAGTTTATAACAATAATCTCTCCATATTGTACTGCCCCAGATAAAACTAAGCTATGATCATTAAAGAAGAATCCTAAAGGTTTGTCATTAACAGTGTTATTTTCAACGATATAAGTAGCTAGAATTTCTACATTTGCATTCTCTATGACCAAACCATCGCTATAAAATTCGTTGTTACTTATTGTCATATTAGGAGAATTGTAGAAGTTCAGACCGTTTGAATTATTGTTAAAAGTGTTGGAATCAATTATTATTTTGTTTGAATTAAAAACATCAATTCCATGACCTAAGTTTGTATCAAAGATGTTATTATGAAAGGTACAATTTGAACTCTCATAAGAGTAGATTCCGAAAAGTGTTCTAACAAAATATTGATTTTCAATAAAAACATTGGAACAGTTGAACAGGAAAATTTGGCCGTACTCTGTATCTGTTAGATAAAGAGATTCAACGTTTTTGAAATAACCTATTTTTTGGTTATTTACTATATTTCCAAGAAGTTCATAATGTAAGTATGTCTCTAGACTTTCTTCATAAATTCTTATACCATTATTTTCAAAGGTGTTATTATAAACAAAAGAACCATTAGCTAAGAAAAAGTCCATCCCAAAGTATTTGTTGTTAATGAGAGAATTATTTGCGTATGTACTACCTTGTAGTTCGTGTCTTAAATACATCCCACTAAAAAGATTAGATCCACATGTATTGTTGAATATATAACAATCAGATGAATAACGTATTTCAAATCCAAATTCATTACCAATACAAAGATTATTTTCTGCAGTGATTCCTACTGATTGTAAAATAAAAATACCTGCATCACCATTATTTTCACAAATATTGTTGCTTACATTCCCATTTCCAAACTTAACATTTTGGATAAGAATTCCATAAAGGAGAGAGTTTCTAATTACACAGTTCTGAACAATAAAATATTGTGATACACCGCTAATAAATATTCCATATCCTAAAGAATCTTGAATAAGATAATCTTCGATACGATATGGGTTATCAATTGATCCATTTCCAGGCAGCCCCAAGGTTATAAAATCGGTGTCGGAGTAAATATTGATCGGGAAAGAAGATGCCAACAACGAAATTTGGTTTGAGAAGTTATCCTCAGTTTTTGGAAGAACTTCGCTTGTAATAGCAGCTGATTGGTTGAACATTATACTAACACTTAGAAGTGAAAATAGAACAATAACTTTAATCACGAGTCTTTTTTTCAATTGAGACATCTTCCTAATATACCATGTTTAATTCTCAGCCACTTATATATATGTCTAAACGCTAATTTTCAGGTAGTTGTCTTGAACATATTCCAGAAGTCTAATTTTACAAGAAATGAAGTGAAATACTTCTTTTTTGAAATCAGCACTAAGACAAACAAGATTACAGAGCAGATAGCAGAAAATAGACAAAATTCACAGAAGAGTTTAATTTTAAAAATCTCTACTGAAGTTAGATAGATGGAAAAACCTAATCCCCATAAACTCGCAACAGGGAGGAAGAAACTTAACCAATATTCATTTTTGTTGAACAATGCTAGAAATAATAATGTAATAAAAATTAGATAAAAGATCACTCCCCAGAGACTTACATGAACACCTAAGAATTTTGCATAAGGACTGGTATTTACTGTTTCACACTGGAAAATTCCTTGATTAATTAAACACTGAAAATTTCCAGAAAGTTCCATGTACAAAAGATAGAGTGCATCAAGAAAAGCGAATAAAGAAACCACTATAGAGGCTTGTAAAAGTGTTTTTACAAGTTTGTTTTCTTCCATTCCCTTCACTGTGAATGACAAATTATATAAAGGATGTCAACTTATGTAGTTATTGATAATAAAATAGTTGAAAGGGGTTCAAATTGCCGTTAAAAGAGATTGAGTGCCACGTTTGTGGTACCAGAATAAAGAAGAGAGTAGGGGAAGCGATTAATTTGTCTGAAAATCCTAAGAGCATCAAAGATGTCATCGAAGGTAAGGTAAATTTTTCATATTGTCCAAAATGCAAAACAAAAATAGAGCATAAGACGCATGTTTTACTTACATACATGGATCCGCCTAGATGGATATGGTTAGTATCTAAAAAACATCAAAATCCCAATTATAAAGAGGAATTTTTCACTTCAGTTTTACCTCCTGGTTCAGCTCAATTCATTGATCAAGAGATGATTTTTGTTGAGTTTGGTGAACCTTGTGAGTGTCTGAAGTTTGTTCTAGATAATAAACAACCTCAATCCTGTGAAGATTGGTTAAATCTGGGTAAGCTTCATACGGGTAAAGAAGCTATAAATTGTTACAAAAATGCTCTAAAGATGAATAGAGGTCTATCAGAAGCTAAAACATTGATGAATGCTGAAATGACTAAACTAAAAAGTTACTCCTTGTGAAAAGTGATGTTAGAGTAAATTTGCTGTAGATTCATTATTTGCTTGTTTTTCTCTTAATTGAGACAAGACACTTACAGCTCTTCTCATTTCAGGAATGACTATAGATCCTCCAACAATAAGAGATAC